>JBDSJW010000103.1:0-19596 GCA_039917235.1 Kapaibacterium sp. (SeqCode)
CGCTCAGATTCGGCCGCCTTGCGGCTGATCGTCCTTGAACAGTCTGGGTATCGGAAGTAATTCAACAGTCTGATAGCATTCCATCGGTTCCCTCCCGGATTCTCCGCGGAGGGAGCATCGTACCAACCCGATCATCATGATTTCCACGCTCTTCAACATCGCCGTCGTCTCCACGCTCGCGCTTATCGCCTGCTCGCGCGCGCCTCAGGCCGAGGATACGGCGCGGAAGGAATCGGCCCCATCAGCGACTCAGAAAACGGAACACTCAACTCCCCCGGATTCCGACGGCTGCGGGGACTGGTACAGCGGAACCATCGGCAACAACATCCCGATACGGATGAAGCTCTGCCGGCAGGGGACCACTCTCGGCGGCACGTACCAATACGTCAAGGTGGGGAAGGATCTGGAACTGGCGGGAACGGTAAGCCCCGACGGGCGCATCGAGATCAACGAGTATCACGGCAGCGAGATGTCCACCGGAAAATTTGTCGGCAGCTTTGTCGGGAACACATTGATCGAGGGGACGTGGATTTCATCGGCCGGCAAGGAGCCGAAGCAACTCCCCTTTACGCTCAGGCTGGAGAAGAGGCCGGCGGGCGTTGCCGATTTCACCGGCTCATGGAGCTATGAAAGCGATGGTTATGTCTTCGCGCTCGATCTGGGAGTGCGGGGCGATTCGGTGTTCGGCTATCACTGCGCCGTCACCAAAAACGCCACCCGCGTGGACTGTAATGATCTCCATGACGACCCAAGCAGCTCCGTCGATCCGATGACGCCATCGGTCCTCGGGACCATCAAAGGGAATGTCGCCACGGTGATCTTCCGCAGCGCCTACGGAACGGACTCGCTCGGCGAGCCGGTAAGCGGCCAGGCCACGATAACCCTCAACGGCAACGCGATCGACTGGAAGGTCACAAGCGATGCCGACGGTGATTACTACCTGGCGCGCGAGGCAACACTGAAACGCGCGCCCCGCTGACGCTCCGCGATAATCCGGGCGCCCTTATCCGATGGCACCCGGACGCTCTTTCGGGCCGATGCCGTCATCGCCATCCCATCACAAATCCATCCGTTTCGTATACTGCACGCATGGTTGATGAATCTTCGGAAGAGAGCGGGCTGACAGTCCCCGAGCGATCGGAGACGCCGGCACCGCGGAAAACCTTTGTGCTGAAGCGACGGAGCGAGGCCGAGAGCGGGCCCACCTTCCGCATCCGCTACGCCGATGAGCTGAACGCCGCGCAGCTTGCAGTGGTTGAGCGGATCGAGGGGCCGGTGCTGGTGGTGGCGGGAGCCGGCACGGGGAAAACCCGCACGCTGATCTATCGCGTTGCGCGGATGATCGAGATGGGCATCCGTCCCGAGAACATCCTCCTCCTCACCTTCACCCGCAAGGCCTCGCAGGAGATGCTCCGCAGAGCCGCGGCGCTGGTCGGCACCAAGGCGGAGCAGGTGCAGGGGGGAACATTCCACTCCTTCGCCAATCTCACGCTGCGGAAGCACGGCTCGGCAATCGGCTACGCCAGCAACTTCACCATTCTGGATCAGGGGGATTGCGAGGATGTGATCAATCTCCTCCGCGCCCGGATGGGCTTCGACGCCAAGGGACTCCGCTTTCCGCGCAAGCAGACGCTGGCGTCGATGATCTCATCATCCGTCAACCGGCTTACCCCCGTGGAGCAGATCATCGAGAATGATTATCCGCAGTACCGGAAGCAGACGGCGGAGATCGAGAAGATCGCCAGGGGCTACCAGGAGTACAAACGCCAGCACAACCTGATGGATTACGATGATCTGCTGATCAACATGTCCACGCTTGTCGAGCAATCCCCCGATCTGCGGGAGCGGCTGGCGCAGGTCCACCGCTATATCATGGTGGATGAATATCAGGACACCAACAAGCTCCAGCACGAGATCATCCGCCTGCTGGGCCAGAGACACGGCAACGTGATGGCGGTCGGCGATGACTCGCAATCGATCTACAGCTTCCGTGGCGCGAACTTCAGGAACATCATGGATTTCCCGAAGGCGTTTCCCGGCACCGAGGTGATCACGCTTGAGGAGAACTATCGCTCCACCCAGCCCATTCTTGATCTTACCAACGAGGTGCTCCGCCCCGCCATCGAGAAATACGAGAAGCATCTCTTCACCCGGCGCACAAGCGGCGAGCCGCCGGTGATCATCTCCACCGCCGATGAGCAGTTGCAGTCGCAGTTTATCGTGCAGCGGGTGCTGGAGCTGCGGGAGGAGGGGATAGAGCTGAACGATATCGCCGTACTCTTCCGCTCAAGCTTCCTCTCGTTCGATCTGGAGATCGAGCTAAACAAGGCGAACATCCCCTACATCAAGATGGGGGGATTCAAGTTCATCGAAACCGCGCATGTCAAGGATCTGATATCCTATCTCCGCGTCATCCACAATCCGAAGGATGTGGTAAGCTGGAACCGCGTGCTCCTCCTCCTTCCCGGCGTTGGCCCGCGGACGGCGCAGAAGGTGCTTGACGAGATCGCCGACGAGCGGCTGAAGCTTGGCCCCGGCAGCGAAGAGCTTGCGCGACGGATCGGCAACGACGCCATCGGCGACATGTTCGCGGTGCTGACGGAATTGCAGAGCGATCGGCTCTCGGTACCGGAAAAGGTGGATCGTCTGGTGGAATATTACCGCCCGATCATGAAGGGGAAGTACGATGATTACACAAAGCGTCTGAAGGATGTGGAGATGTTCGCGGAGATCGCCGCGCGCTACCGATCGCTTAACTCCTTCCTCGCCGACATGGCGCTGGAGCCGCCGACCGAATCGGTGATCGGGATGGAGCCGGGGCATGAGGATGAGAAGCTGATCCTCTCCACCATCCATTCCGCCAAGGGGCTGGAATACAACACCGTCTTTGTGATCTGGGCGCTCGACGGCCGTTTCCCCTCGGTCTATTCCGCCAGCAGCCTGGATGCCATGGAGGAGGAGCGCCGCCTGATGTACGTGGCAACCACGCGGGCAAAGGACCGGCTGATCATCACCTACCCCACCAACATCTACGACCGCGAGAGCGGCATGGTACTCTCCAAACCGTCGCGATTTCTGGACGGGATCCCGGAGGAGATCGCCGAACGCTGGGTTGTCAGTCAGGAATAATTGATACTGTGTCACGTCACGTCGCGTCGGGGGCGGTTTCAAACCGCCCCTGCGCCTACCGGTCCCTGCAAATATCTATTCCCCGCAGGCTACGCTCTCCAGCGTCCGCTGCTTCTTGGCGACCTGTTTGGTGGTCTTCGAGCGGAGGATATCCTTCCCCTTTTTATCGGTCTTGTGCGATTCCGAGACCTGCGCGCCGGTGAGATAGTTGGTGCTTACCGAACTCCAGTCCCCCGTGAGCCGATCATTGTTGGCGATATCCAGGCCTATGAGCATAAACGATCCAGTCGCCGGATCCTGACGGAAGCGATGCGTCGTGGTTGTCATTTCGCGAGAGCCCCCCATCTGCGATACGATGATCACCCCTTTTACGATCGTCACCAGCCCGCCGGCACCGGAGGCATCGCTCAGCGTTCCGCCGCAGAGCGTGCAGCAGAGGAGCTTTGTGGCGGCCCCCTTCCTGTGATACGCGCCATCCTTTCCATGAAGCAGCACCAGCAGCGCACGCGAGCGGTTGTTGGGACTATCCC
Organism: Kapaibacterium sp. (SeqCode); assembly: GCA_039917235.1. Classification (GTDB taxonomy): domain Bacteria; phylum Bacteroidota; class Ignavibacteria; order OLB7; family OLB7; genus JAFDZV01. The sequence goes on from JBDSJW010000103.1 coordinate 3,660, forward strand.
CCGATTCCGCCGGAAGATCCTGAATCAGATCCAGCACCACATCGCTGACCCCGTCGCGATCAAGATCACCGACGATTTTCTCCTCGATCTTCCATCCCGATGGAACAAATGCCTCGGGGGATGCCCCGCTTATCGGCACCTTCAAGAGGTTGATGGGCGGGGGATCATCCTGAGCCGCCAGCGGCAGCGCGCAGAGGAAAAGGAAGCCGAACAGGGGGAGAATAGCGGAGGCTGATATGCGGAAACGTGTCATGGTCGGATAGTTTGATTGGTAGGATTTGAGAATGGATCGATCTGATCATCAGTGCTTCGAGCAGTATGCGACGGAATGCCCCCGATCCGCGCGAACCGGAGGCAGTTCCGTCACGGGATATTCTAATACGCCCGCGCGAAGAGCGCGACTTCCTTCGCCTCGTCGCCGGTCAGGAAGCAGGTTCCGGTTCCTCCCGGCTGCTCCATCGGGAAGCAGCGGATGGTGGCGCCGGTTTCCTCCTTCAATGCGCGCTCCTGATCGTCGGTGCCGGCCCACCAGGCTCTGGCCCACTTGCCGGCGGCGATCGTCTCGCGGAACGCCTCGGGGCTGGTGACATCGATGATATTCGCGTCGCGGAACTCGATGGCGCGCTGGAGCATGGCGGCCTGGATATCGTCCAGCCACGCGCGCGCCTGAACGCCGACATCCGCCGTCGGTATGCCGAACTGCTTCCCCTCCTTCCCCGGCTTGTCGCGCCGCGCAAAAACCACGGCATCCTTGGCGACATCCTTGGGGCCTATCTCTATTCTGAGCGGCACGCCCCGCATCTCCCACTCGTTGAACTTCCAGCCGGCCGTCTCCTGCTCGCTCATGTCCGCCTTCACCCTGATGCCGGCATCGCGGAGGATGGCCTCCACCTGCGCCACCTTCTCCTTCACCAGCGGCTTGTCCTCCTCCTTGTTCCAGATGGGGACGATGATGACCTGCGTGGGGGCAAGCCGCGGCGGAAGCACCAGCCCCTTGTCGTCGCCGTGTGTCATGATAACGCCGCCAATCATCCGCGTGCTGACGCCCCACGACGTCTGCCACACGTACTCCACTTCCCCCTTCTCGCTCTGGAAGCGCGTCTCGAACGCCCGCGCGAAATTCTGTCCCAGGTTGTGGCTGGTGCCGGACTGGAGCGCCTTGCCATCCCCCATCATCGCCTCGATGGTGTAGGAACGGACCGCGCCAGCGAACTTCTCGATGTTCGATTTACGTCCGGGGATCACCGGGATCGCCGCCTCGTTCATCGCGAAATCGGTGTAGACGCCGAGCATCTTCAGCGTCTCCTCCTCCGCCTCGGCGGCGGTTGCATGGGCGGTATGCCCCTCCTGCCAGAGAAATTCCGTGGTCCTCAGGAACGGCCGCGTCCGAAGCTCCCAGCGGACCACATTCGCCCACTGGTTGATGAGGATCGGGAGGTCACGATAGGACTTCACCCACTGCGCGTACATATGGTTGATGATGGTCTCCGACGTGGGACGCACCACCAGCGGCTCCTCCAGCTTCTTCCCGCCGGCATGGGTCACCAGTGCAAGTTCCGGCGAAAAGCCCTCCACATGCTCCGCCTCCTTCTGGAGGAAGGAATAGGGGATGAACATCGGGAAGTAGGCGTTCTCATGACCGGTCGCCTTGAACCGACGGTCGAGCTGCGCCTGGATATGCTCCCAGATCGCGTAGCCGTACGGCCGTATCACCATTGTTCCCTTCACCGGACCATAATCGACCAGTTGCGCCCGCTGAATCACCTCGATATACCAGGCGGAATAATCCTGGCTGCGCGGCGTGACCGCTTCTGACATTGTTCTGCTCCTATGCTGCTGATAAGGATCTCGTGCTTATGATGTAGGGGGCCAATATACGCCTTGGATGGTAGAAGATGCGACTGGACCCGCGCGACGGTAGTGTCTCAGTTTGAATTTGCCCCTTGCGGTGGGGATGGGGATTGCCGAACTTTGCCGCCATGAATGCAGAGCTTGACCGCCCAAGCATTCCAGAACGGCGAACACGAACAATCACGGCTCTCACGTCATGGCGAAAGACTCCCGCAACACAAAGCTCCCCCGCGATCCGAACCAGCGCGCCAAGTCCATCGTGGAGATCGCCACGGGCGAAGCTGACGCGCCGACCGCCCCCACATCCACGAAGAACCCCGCCGCCGTTGAGCTTGGCCGTTTAGGTGGGCTGAAGGGCGGCAAGGCACGGGCCGCGAAGATGACACCGGAACGGCGGAAGGAGATCGCGAAGAAGGCGGCGGAGACGCGGTGGAAGAAGTAGAACCACGCAAACGCCCATATAGCGCAAAAAGCAGACCGGCCCCCTTTCCGAGCAATCGGGGAGGGGGCCGCTGTCTTTAGAGGCCTATTAGAGTATTGTATCGATAGCAACCTATTAGAGGAGTCTATTCGAGTCATCCTATTGACTTTGATCCGATTAGACTTATATTGCGCCGTCGATTCGCAGAATAACCCATGCAGTAATAACCATGAAGATTCTTCCCATTCCCAATGGCCGTGAAGCGGTGGCCGCAATCGTCGACCAGAAACAGCAGGCCCTCGACGAAGCACAGCAGGCGAAGGCTGTTGTCGAAGAGGAGGCGAAGCAGGCAGTTGCCCGTGCGCAGGGCGCGGTACGTGCCGCGAGCATGGAGCTAGATATTGCGCAACGTATGCTCGACATGTTGGATGGGAAACCGATCGAGTCGCAGCCTAGTCTTTCTGGAATGTGGCCCTCAGGTCTTATGGAGGCAACATCCAAGATCGCCAAAGCGATGACAGCAATGTACGGTTACGCCCCTACATCTATCAATCCGATCAAAAAGGCGATCGAGCAACTTGGGTGCTTTTCTTCACGGGGTAGAATCAAAGGTGCAATTCCATACGGTGCTGAACTGACAGATGCGAAAATGTCCGAGTTAGTGGCGGATGCGTTCAACGCTGGAATTGTAGCGCGGATTCGCTACGGCCAAAGCCGCCAATTTGTAGCCTATGGTTTGTCTGACTGGGTCGTGCGGAAAGGTAAAAAACTCGTGTTGGTGGATGGTTCACGATTCCCCAATGAAGAAGCATGGCAATCGCTCGATCGTTCTAAGATCAATGTCGAGTTTCACGGCGACATTGACTCTCTCGATACCGTGAAATAGAGAAGGGCCCTGACTTGGCGGTCAGAGCCCTTCAAAAGCTTGGAAATTTGCGGGATTCTTCGCGGGAACCGCAAACCCAGGTTGGTTGTCAACATTTCCCCATTCAGCAAATGGCGGGTCGTCAACCGGAGGCAATATACCACCGCGCGACGATCCCGCCAAAGGAGATTTTGTACCCATGAGGATGGGAATGCGGCAGCGTGCGGTGCTGGAATATCCAGCAACCGATCAACCGAAGTATCGTCTACTCTCGCTCACCCGCCATCGGCCCCGTGACTGGATAAGTTTCGGGGAGTAAATATCATCTATCAAACTGAACTTTATGCTTGACCGATAAAGCACAAACCTGTATCTTTGTGGTATGAATAAGCTCACACTCGCCAAGCGTACCCAGATCATCCACTGCCTCGTTGAAGGCATGAGCCTTCGCGCTACAACCCGTATCGCTGACGTGTCGATCAACACCGTTTCCAAGCTCCTCGTGGACGCTGGAAAGGCATGTGCGGCGTATCAGGATGAGACGTTACGCGGGCTGACGTGCAAGCGCATTCAGGTTGATGAAATCTGGAGCTTCGTTTATGCCAAGCAAAAGAACGCAAGCGACGAAATGAAGGAAGCGGGAACGGCGGGTGACGTATGGACGTGGACGGCGATCGATGCGGATACGAAGCTTGTTCCCTCGTGGCTCGTAGGTTCCCGTGATGCGGAGTGTGCGGGGATGTTCATCAAAGACCTTGCGTGCCGTCTCTCCAACCGCGTGCAGCTTACGTCGGACGGTCTGAAGACCTACCTTGAAGCGGTTGATATGGCGTTCGGTGCGGATATCGATTACGGTATGCTGGTGAAGGTCTACGGCCCGGAGATCGGCGGCGACCATCGTTATAGTCCGGCAGAGTGTACGGGAGCGATCAAGACAGTGGTGATGGGGAAGCCCGACAAGGCGCACATCTCCACAAGCTACGTGGAGCGTCAGAACCTTACCATGCGGATGCAGATGCGACGGTTTACAAGGCTCACGAATGCTTTCAGCAAGAAGGTGGAGAACCACGCCCACGCGGTGGCCCTACACTCCATGTACTACAACTTCGTGCGTCTTCATAAGACGCTGCGTTGCTCACCAGCGATGGAAGCCGGAGTGACCAATCACTTATGGGAAGTGGAGGATATCGCGAAGCTGGTGCCGTAAACATTAAGGTGTGAGTGATACATCCACGCCATCTCTAATCTTCTTAGCCAACCCTGCAACCATCACTCTTACAACCGTTTTTACTTTGCCTGGAACGCCGCTAATAGGCCCACCATTACATCGAATATGCATGTCGCAATGTGGGTAAATACAAGGGAGTGGTGAGTGTTCAAATTCTAATGTAAATACGAATTCCTCATGAACATAGCTCCACCCCCGGATGTCTTCGACACAATACGCAACGATCCCATGATCCTTATGATAAACACCGTTTTCGGTATAGAGGACATCATTGGCATTGAGGCAGTGTTTATCCCAATTTGCTGACAGAGATTTTTTGGTCGAGATTGTTTCTGCAATTGACTCCTCATGACTTTTCCCCGGCATCTTCTTATACCGCCTATAGAGCAAATGGTCGGGTTGAAAGCCCGCAGGATCAATCCCCCGACCATTTGAATGCAAGTTTATTGGAATACCTAGTGCATTGCAGTCAACTGGATTACCGTCCATTCCCTATTCGATAGGCTAGTATGGAAAAAATATCCAGTGTATTGATATCCACATCAACACTCTTTGGGTCTTCCTCACCGCTTCGTTGCAAAAACACAACTTCACCCTCGTTGTAAATATCTATCAGATAATACATGGAGCCACGTATCATTTCAAGCATAACACCCCCGTCTGTAGAGGCTGTAATACTATCAGGAAGCACACCAACGCTTGCCATACCATCTATTGCTTGTCGTGCAACCTCAATAGCGAACGCATTTGGTGATTCCCCCCCATAACTATCCCAATCTTCTTCAAGAAGACTTAAGCTATCCACATATTTGCCAAGTTCCTTATATCGAGCAGCAAACTCCCGATCCTGATTCCCCATCCTCTCACGCAGATCGGGCGCCAAAACCAACTGATCAAAGTTTGCTGATCCTAGATAGTCACGCCAAGTAGGGTCATTTACTAAGCGGCAATCTTCATATTGGGGGGTTATGCTTGCTTCGGCTGGCATATATATTGGCATCAGGATTCGGTCTCCGTAGCACTATTAAACCGCTCTATGTACTCTTTAATTCTCGTTCCAAGCCAATTGTGTACCGCTATCGCTCCTTGAATATCAAGTATGATACCGCATTCAACCTCTCTAATGTACCCTTGCTTGCCATTCCGTCTGATCTCTTTGAAATCTTCGATGTTACTAACATCATATACAATTGAGGTAGGTGTGACAGCCCGCTCTAAGAAGAGTTCCATGTACACCTTGCCTTTAGAAGTAATACCACCGAAAGCACCGTCTACAGCATAACTACGATAGCTTGGAGTCTTGACAAAGTGGAACTCCAGCTCCTTTGATTCTTCGCTCATAAGATCAACTGTGTTACAATGAATACCGCAGGGGGCGGGAACGATACCTAACACGCTAACATACATCCAATGTTGCGATCGGTCAACACCCAACAGCGACTAACGACAATTACAAACAACTATCGTGCAGAAATGTCTCGTCCCAGAATAGCTAAAACGAAGCCGATTTCGCGGTTTCGTCCTACTGTTACATCACTCCACTTGCAACGTTGCAAGTGGAGTGTAAAGAAAGTTCCTACCCCGCCTCCAGCTCCCCCACCACTCCGCGTATCTCATCGCTCACGTAGTCACAGACCCACGTCCGTTCCTGAAGCTCATCCCCGTACTCTCTTCCCGCCACATCGAAGGCATCACGAAGGCACGAGAGAAACGCGAGAACGCGCCGCAAGCGGTCTACAGGGTCAAGGGATAGAGTAACGGCGTTCGGTGGTTCCACGGCGTCAGGAGGATCGCTCCCGGTCGGCGTAAATTCGTTTCGCATAGCATATTCGGAATAAGAGCCCAACCGTTTCCACGCCATGCTATAGCGTCCCGGTCCTCACGGATTCGGGCGGTTGAGCTACAGACGGAGGTACGGCCACAAGGGCCGCAAGCATGTTTGGAAGCCTCAATCTATCCGCTCATCTACGCCCCCTCAAAGTAGCAAATTTTGCGAGATTCAAACTGAGACACTACCCGCGCGACGATCGTCCAACCTTCCATCGAGTCACGAGGATGCTGATATGGCAAGCAGCCGGCCGTTCAGGCAGCAACGGAATATGACCGCCATCATCCAATCTCTTTCCCGAAAAGAGAAAGAGCAGCCGTCGCGCAAAAAAATCCCCCCGAAAACACTCCGTCACCACCAAGAGTTTGCGCCACTCCCCGCGATTCCCGAAGTTTATCGGCTGAACATCCGGCCGCGCGGCCCGAAACGTCGTAAAAGAAGAATGAGTGATGAAACGGCGCACGAATATTCACCAACCGTATGAATCTTCGCGCCGATTCCTCACGTTCAACCTGGAACCGGCATCGGAACCTCCGGCCCACCTCACACGGCGCGCCGGCGTATCGCTCGCCGCCGGCCATCTCCGCAAGCCCCAGCCGGCTTGCCGCTCATCGAAATCTTAGTCGCGTACTCATATATCAGGGGATACCGCAATGTCCAACAGTTTCAATGCCCGGGCAACCATCAACGTCGGGAGCCGCGCATATACCATCTACCGCCTTGATTCGCTCGCCAGCACCGGCTGCGATCTCCACCGCCTCCCATATTCGCTCCGCATCCTCCTCGAAAATCTCCTCCGCACCGAGGATGGAATGGTGGTGACGGCCGATGATGTCCGCGCCCTGGCAAACTGGAACCCGCAGGCAACCCCGAACAAGGAGATTGCATTCACCCCGGCCCGCGTTCTCCTTCAGGACTTCACGGGAGTTCCCGCGGTCGTCGATCTGGCCGCCATGCGGGAGGCGATGCGGACAATGGGGGGCGATCCCAAGAAGATCAACCCGCTCCAGCCGGCCGAGCTGGTGATCGATCACTCCGTCCAGGTTGATGCCTTCGGCAGCGATACAGCGTTCGATATCAACACGCATCTGGAGTACGAGCGGAACAAGGAGCGCTACCAGTTCCTCCGCTGGGGACAGACCGCGTTCAGGAATTTCAAGGTGGTCCCGCCGGAGACCGGCATCGTTCATCAGGTGAACCTGGAGTACCTTGCCCGCGTGGTCTTCACCACCAGCGACGGGTCCGACGGTGAAACCCCTGTCGCCTATCCCGATACCCTTGTCGGCACCGACTCCCACACCACGATGGTCAACGGCATCGGCGTGCTGGGCTGGGGCGTTGGCGGCATCGAGGCGGAGGCGGCGATGCTCGGGCAGCCGGTGTCGATGCTGATCCCGAAGGTCGTCGGCGTAAAGCTGGCCGGCAAGCTGCGCGAGGGGGCAACGGCCACCGATCTTGTGCTGGTGGTAACGCAGATGCTCCGCAATCACGGCGTCGTCGGGAAGTTCGTGGAGTTCTACGGCGCCGGCCTCTCCGGCCTGCCGCTTGCGGACCGCGCGACGATCGCCAACATGGCGCCGGAGTATGGCGCAACGTGCGGCATCTTCCCGGTGGATGAGGAAACCCTCCGCTATCTCCGATTCACCGGCCGGAGCGAAGAGCTTGTGGCGCTGGTGGAGACCTACATGAAGGAGCAGGGGCTCTTCCACACCGCCGATACGCCGGAGGCCGAATACTCGGAGACACTGGAGCTGGACCTGAGCACCGTGGAGCCAAGCATCGCCGGCCCGAAGCGCCCGCAGGATCGCATCCTCCTGGCCGAGGCGAAGACATCGTTCTACGACGCAATGCACCTGCTTACCAGCACCGCCACCCCCGGAACCGCTCCAAAGATCGTGGGACGCTGGGAGGGAGAGGGAGGACAGATCGAGGATGGACAGCGTCTGGAGGATTTCTCGAAGGACCCATCCGCCATCCGCTTTACCATGAAAAGCGCGGAGCATATCCTCCATCACGGCTCGGTGGTGATCGCCGCCATCACAAGCTGCACCAACACATCCAACCCGTCGGTGATGATCGCCGCCGGCCTCCTGGCAAAGAAGGCTGCGCTGCGCGGGCTTACCAGCAAGCCGTGGGTGAAGACATCGCTGGCTCCGGGATCGAAGGTGGTCACCGAATATTTCAACAAGGCCGGGCTTACGCCGTATCTGGACCAGCTCGGCTTCAACACCGTCGGCTACGGCTGTACCACCTGCATCGGCAACTCCGGGCCGCTTCCCACCGAGATATCGAACGCCGTGGCGCAGGGAAATCTGGTGGTCTGTTCGGTCCTCTCGGGCAATCGGAATTTCGAGGGACGGATCAACCCCGATGTGAAGGCCAACTACCTGATGTCGCCGCCGCTTGTGGTGGCCTACGCCATCGCCGGCCGGATGGATATCGATCTTCAGAACGATCCTCTCGGCATCGATGCCGACGGCGAGAAGGTCTATCTCAGGGATATCTGGCCCACCCAGCTCGAAGTGCAGGGGACGATCGATGAGGCGCTTCAATCGGATATGTTCCGCGCCAGCTACAGCGAAGTGTTCACGGGGGATCAGCACTGGAAAGCGATCTCCATCCCCGAGGGAGAGCTGTTTGCGTGGGAGAACGATTCCACCTACGTCAAGAACCCTCCCTACTTCACCGACATGCCGAAGGATGCCCCGTCGCAGATCGACGATCTGGCCGGCGCGCGGGTTCTGGCGATCCTGGGACATAGCGTCACCACCGATCATATCTCCCCCGCCGGCAGCATCAAGACCGATTCCCCGGCCGGCAAATATCTGATCGACCATGGCGTGCAGCCGAAGGATTTTAACTCCTACGGATCACGTCGCGGAAATCATGAGGTGATGATGCGCGGCACGTTCGCCAACGTCCGACTCCGCAACCACCTGGCGCCCGGCACCGAGGGGGGATTCAGCACCTATCTGCCGACCGGCGAGGTCACATCGATCTACGACGCCGCCATGCGCTATCAGGCCGACGGCACGCCGCTGGTGATCCTTGCCGGCAAGGAATACGGCTCCGGCTCCAGTCGCGACTGGGCGGCAAAGGGAACCCGCCTTCTCGGCGTCCGCGCCGTGATCGCGGAGAGCTACGAGCGGATCCATCGCTCCAACCTTGTGGGCATGGGTGTCCTGCCGCTGGAGTTTATGCAGGAGGAGAATACGGAGGTGCTGGGGCTGACCGGACATGAGACGTTCGAGGTGCTGGGGCTGCGCGATCTCTTCGCCAACGGCTTCCCGGCTGACCGGACCGTGAAGGTGCGCGCCAACCGCGAGGAGGGGGGCTGCATCGAGTTCACAACCCGCGTCCGGATCGATACGCCGCAGGAACTGCTCTACTATCGCCACGGCGGCATCCTCCAGTATGTTCTCCGCCAGCTTCTGGCCGGCAACACGGAGCCCGTGGTGATCTCCAAGGGAATGGCAACCGTCACCGATGCCGCCGAGGGGGGCATCCCGACGTAATCGGAATGATGGAGATGGACGATAAAGGGCCGGCGGTCATCACGATCGTCGGCCCTTTGATATTCCGGATGGCATCATTTCATTATCTACCGGCGTACCGGCACCCGCGATTCGCGCCGCCGCCCGACCAGCAGACCGATCACAGCTCCGGCAATAAATCCTCCGGCATGCGCCGCGTAGGCAACTCCCCCCGTATCGGTCTGCCCCGTGCGGGCAATCGACATATAGGTGGCAAGAAACTGCTGCGCCGCCCAGAAGCCGATCATCGCCCACGCCGGAACCTGTGTCACAAAATAGCCTATCAGCACGCGGACGCGGTTGGAGCGGAACATCACAATGTACGCCCCCAGAATTCCCGATATCGCCCCGGACGCGCCAACGCCGGGAATGCTGGAGCCGGGGCTGAGATAGACCTGCGCAAGGCCCGCGATAAGCCCCGTGACCATGTAGAAGATAAAGAAGCGGAGGTGGCCGAAACGATCCTCCACGTTGTCGCCGAAGACCTTCAGGAAGAGCATGTTCCCGAGGATATGAGCGAAGCCGCCATGCATGAACATCGAGGTGATAAGGGTTTCCAGATGCTGCCCGGCCGTAATCTGCCGGGGAACCGCTCCCCAGGTATCGATAAATACCTGTACATAATCGCCGAGCGATAACTGGTAGATAAAGACCAGCACGTTCGCGGCAATCAGCGCCCACGTCACAACCGGAGCGGTCGTGATATCCTGATTGTCATCACCGATTGGAAACATCATCACCTCCGGCTTGTTGGGCCGCCGCGCGCGACCTGTTGTGGATACGCCCGCGACGGAGAGAAACGGCGCGGCGCGTTGAATGGCGCAAAAGTATCATTTCACCGCCGGACCTGGAAGCGACCGCCCATAACAGAAACGGGGAGAATCCATCCGATGAATTCTCCCCGTGATATCGATCTCCATCCCTGAATCAGGGGACCCTACTCGCCGGTCTTCTTCCCCCGCTTCTTCGGTGCCGGCTCCGCCGCCGGCGCTTCCGCCGTCTTTTTCGCGGCGGGCTTCCGTTTCACCGGCTCAGCCGATTCCGTTGCGGGCTCGGTGGCCTTTGCGGGACGCTTCGGCTTTGCGGCGGGCGTTTCAGTTTCAACAGCCGCCGTGGCGGGCTCCTTCTTTCCCTTTGTTGCCGTCTTCTTCACGACCGGGACATCCTTGGAAGCGGCTGCCGGTTCCGGCTTCCCTGCGCGGGCGCTCTTCGGCTTCGGGGCCTCCTCGGCAGATGCGGGCTCCTTTGCCTTCGACGCGGCTACGGGAGGCTTTTCCGCCGGAGTCGCGGGCTCGCTCTTCGCGCTCCCCTTCCTCGGCGTTTCCTTCGCGGGAGCGCTCTCCCTGACGACAGGCGCTTTCTCCGCGACCGGTACGGCTTCGGCAACCGGCTCGGCCTTCTTCACTTCCGGCGGCGGGGCCTGGGGCGATGTCGCCTTTGGAGCCGGTGTTACGATCGGCTCCGGCTCGATCACCTCGATGCTCTCCAGCCAGTCCGGATCGCCACCATCGAATGGAGTCTTTTTATTCCGATTGCCTCCGCCGCGATCATCACGGCGCGGCTCGTCACGACGCCGTTCGCCACCACGTGGTTCCTCACGCTTCGGCTCCGGCTTCTTCGCTTCAGGCTTTGGCGCTTCGCGCTTCGGCTCATCGCGACGTGGCTCGTTGCGGCGTGACTCATCGCGTTTCGGCTCATCGCGCCTTGGCTCATCACGACGCTGCTCCCGACTCCCCCGCTCATCGCGGCGCGGCTCGTCACGGCGCGATTCTTCACGGCGTGGCTCGTCGCGGCGTGCTTCCTCACGGCGCGGCTCTTCACGGCGTGGTTCGTCGCGGCGTGGTTCTTCACGGCGCGGTTCTTCACGACGTGGTTCGTCGCGGCGTGGTTCGTCGCGGCGTGGTTCTTCACGGCGCGGTTCGTCACGACGTGGTTCGTCACGGCGTGGTTCGTCGCGGCGTGGTTCTTCACGGCGCGGTTCTTCACGCTTCGGCTCGGTCACGGGCGATTCCGCTGAATCATCATCATCGCTCTGGGGCTGCTCCCCGTCCATCTCCGGTGTGGTCTGCGCGCCGTCACGATTCCGATTGCGGTTGCGTTTCCGCTTCTTCTTTTTCTTCTTGGCTCCCTCGACCGGCGGCTCTCCATCCTCCTGGGGCTCCCCTTCCTGTCGCGGCGCTTCCTGGCGCTCCGGGCGCGGTTCCTCGCGGCGTTCCTGTCGCTGCGGCGCGGGGGCAACCCTCCGCTCCTCGCGCACAGGCTCGGGCTCGGGGGCGCTTACCGACGTTTTGTGGAACGTATCATGATAGAGATCATCCAGGAGCATCGCCAGGAGCATCCTCTCATCATCATTCTCCGAGAGGCTCTTGATCAGCGATGAGAAGCGCTTCATCCGCTCCCGCTGAATCCTGGTAACGCCGGCACGGAAGCGATCCTCCATCACCACCGTCAGCCGCTCCGCCATCCTGGCCTCCGCCTCCTCCTGCGTTGGCGTGGGGAGCTCGACGAACTCCACATTGTACTTCCGGGCGATCTTCTTGAGATCGGATTTCTCCGACATATTGGAGATCAGCGTAACGACAACGCCAGTATTGCCGGCACGCGCGGTCCGTCCGGCGCGATGGATATAGCTGTCGGGATCCTTCGGCACATCGTACTGGAACACGTGCGAGAGATCGCTGATATCGATGCCTCGGGCGGCAACATCGGTCGCCACAAGGAACCGGGTTTCGCCGCGCCTGATCCGTCCCATCGCCCGCTCACGGGATTTCTGGTCAAGATCGCCGGAGAGCTGATCGGCATTATAGCCGTAGTTCTTCAGGACGGTGGCAACGTATTCCACCTCCACCTTCGTATTGCAGAAGATGATCGCCGAATCCGGGTTCTCGAACTCGATCAGGCGCATCAGCATCAGATCCTTTTCGAGCGGCGGCACATCATAGAAGCGGTGCTCCATGGTGGAGATGTTTACATCCCCCGCGCTGAGGGAGAGGAACTCCGGCTCATTAAGGAACTCGCGCGCCAGGAGTTGCACCTTGTAGGGCATCGTGGCGGAGAACATCCAGGAGGAGCGTTCGCGCGGGACATAGCGGCGGATCTCCCGCATATCGGGATAGAAGCCCATCGAGAGCATCTCATCGGCCTCATCGAACACCAGAATCCTGAGGCGATCCAGCGTCAGCGCGCGACGGCCAATATGGTCAAGCACGCGCCCCGGCGTGCCGACGATCACCTGCGCCCCCTCGCGAAGCGCCTGAAGCTGGGTATTGTAGCCCACGCCGCCATAGAGAAGCGCGCCGCTTACGCCAAGCCCCTCGGAGAGGATTTCGAACTCCTTGTGCACCTGCACGGCAAGCTCGCGCGTGGGGACCAGCACCAGCGCCTGCGGATAGCGGCGTTCCGGGTCGATCCGCATCAGCAGCGGCATCATAAACGCTCCGGTCTTTCCGGAGCCGGTACGGGACTGCACAATCATATCGCGATTGTCGAGCAGATAGGGGATTGCCTTGGCCTGTACCGGCATCGGCGTACTCCACCCCAACCGATCGAGCGCCGCGCGGATGGAATCCGGGAGACGATCGAATGTGAAGTCGGGGAGCTTGTTCTCAGGTTCGGTGAGAATTTTCTGGACGTTGTCAGATGTTTGATCCATAGGCGCAAAATATGGCAGGGGGGAGGAGAGTGAATAGCAAAAAGAAGCGGAACGGAAAGGATTACTCCACTTCGTTCTGCTTCGGCGGGAGCCGGTGCGCGGATGATCACCCGTCGGCCTCTGTTGGCCGGAGCGGTCATCGCACACGGATACCGGCCATTCCGGCGCCCCCGTGCTCATTGATTTCATCATGACGACGCGCCATGCGGCACCCATCTCTCGTGTGATCCGGACGGCCCGGGACGGCCGCCATCTCATTCTACACGTGCCGTTCGGCGTGATAGCTGGAGCGGACCAGCGGCCCCGACTCCACATAGCGAAAGCCCATCTCCAGGCCGATCTCACGAAGCTCATCGAACTCCGCCGGCGTCAGAAAACGCTCTACCGGCAGGTGCTGCTTCGTTGGCTGGAGATACTGCCCCAGCGTCAGGATATCGACATTGTGTTCCACCAGATCGCGCATCGTCGCCACCAGCTCCTCGCGCGATTCGCCAAGGCCCAGCATGATGCCGGTCTTCGTGGTCATCCCCTGCCGCTTTGCTTCCCGGAGCAGATCAAGCGTCCAGGTGTATCGCCCCTGCGGGCGCACCCTGCGATAGAGGGAGGGAACAGTCTCGGTGTTATGATTCAGGATGTCCGGCCGCGCATCGATAATCAACTGAAGCAGGTTATGGTTCCCCTTGAAGTCGGGGATCAGCACCTCGATGCGGACGCCGGGGTTCTGCTCGCGGGTCATGCGGATCGTATCGGCGAAGACGCCCGCCCCGCCATCGACCAGCTCATCGCGGTTGACCGAGGTGATCACCGCGTGTTTCAGATCCATCAACCTCACGGCCTCCGCCACGCGACCCGGCTCCTCCACGTCGATCGTTCCGGGACGCCCGGTCTTTACCGCGCAGAAGCCGCAGGAGCGGGTGCAGGTATCGCCCAGGATCATAAAGGTGGCCGTGCCGGCGGACCAGCACTCCGCCATGTTCGGGCATCGCGCCTCCTCGCAGACCGTGTGAAGCTCCTTGGAGCGCATCATGTTCTTCAGGAACTGAAACGTCTCGCCGGTCGGGATCTTCACCTTGAGCCACTCGGGACGGCGCTCTGCGGGCGGGGATGCGGGACGGGGAACGGAGGACTGAATGATCGGGAGATCGAGGTTCTCTATGCTGCTCATCGTATCTATACTATCCATTCATTGTTAAGCGGAGGCGTCGGATCTCCGATGCCCCCGCCCTTGTCATCAAAGCATCGTATTCTCGTTGAAGCCTTCCAGGTTCTTGATCACATCGGCCAGGAATTTCCCGCCAAGCAGACCGTCGATCACCCGATGGTCGTGCGAGAGGGAGAGATAGACCATCGACCGGATCACGATCAGATCCTGCCCCATCACCTCGCGAACCACCGGACGCTTCTGGATGGCGCCGGTGCCGAGGATGGCAACCTGCGGCTGGTTGATGATCGGCGCGCCGTGCAGCAGGCCGAACACGCCGTAGTTGGTCAGCGTAAACGTTCCCCCCGCGATCTCGTCCGGCATCAGCGACTTGTTGCGGGCGCGGGTTGCGAGATCGTTCACCGCGTGGGCCAGGCCCGACACGTTGAGACGATCGGCATCCTTGATCACCGGGACGATAAGATTGCCATCCGGCAGCGCCGTTGCAACACCGACATTCACCCGCTTTCTGACGATAATGTTGGTACCATCAACCGAGGAGTTGACCCACGGATTATCGCGAAGCGCCTTGGCGATTGCGGCGATAAAGAACGGCGTAAAGGTGAGCTTGATCCCCTCGCGCTTCTGGAACTCATCCTTGCGAAGCTCCCGCAGCCTGACAAGATCGGTAACGTCCGACTCGCCAACCTCGGTAACGTGCGGGGAGGTCTGCTTGGAGCGAACCATATGCTCGGCGATAAGCTGCCGCATCCGGTCCATCGGCACAACCTCGACATCCGGCCCGTACTGCTTCGGCGCGGATGGGGCGGCGGCCGGCTTCGAAGCGGCAACCGGCGCGGACTGCGGAACAGCGGTCGGCGGCGGAGCCGCGGCGGGCTGCTGGGCGGGACGATTCTTCAGATAACTGGTCACATCATCCTTCGTCACGCGACCGGCCTGACCGCTTCCGGCGATGGCATCCAGCTCACGAACCGAGAGACCTTCCTTCGTCGCGATCGAGCGGACGAGCGGGGAGTAGAAGCGGTCGCCGCTGCTGCGGGGAATCGGGCCGGCGGGAACGGCATCCTGCGGCGCCGGGGCGCTTACGGGAGCCGGGGCCGGCTGCGATGTTCCATTGGCATTGTTCTGCGCCGCCGCGCCATTGGTCGCGGCGGGGGCTGGCTGTGGCTCCGGTGCCTTGGCTGCGGCGGGCTTCGCGGCGGGGGCGTTGCCGGAGGAGATATAGGCGATGACATTGCCAACGCCGACGGTCTCATTCTCCTGCGCCACAATCTCCAGCAGCGTTCCGGCCGCCGGCGATGGGATCTCCGTATCAACCTTGTCGGTCGATATCTCCGCGATCACTTCATCACGCTCGATCGTATCGCCCGGCTGTTTCAACCACCGCAGTATCGTCC
>JBDSJW010000104.1:0-20283 GCA_039917235.1 Kapaibacterium sp. (SeqCode)
TGTTCCTTCACCGCGCGCAGGACCGCCCGGAATGCCCAGTAGACATTGACGGTATTTTCGATATTGCTCGGGACGCGCATGGTGGGAGCACTGATCAGATAGGGAATCCGAGCGTCGAGAGTCTCGACAATAACGGCCTGACCAACCGGCAGCTCGCCGTCGTGCTCCTCGATAAGAACCTTCCGGAGCCTCTTCTCCAGATCCCATCCGAAATGTTGCGTGTAGACCAGATCGATGCCGCCGTCCATATAGCCGAAGCTGTTGGCAGGGCTGACGATGGCATCCGCCGTGGACCGCAGGATATCGCCGTGGATGATCTCCACATTCTCGAATTCGCCGAAATATTTCTCCAGCTCGGAGACCATTTCGCCATCGAGCACGCAGAACCGGATTGTCAGATTGGTCATTGAGGAATTGTGTTTCCCCCAATATACGGCGGCGGGCCGGAGTATGGCGGACCCGGTTGGTTTACGATTCCGCCATACGGCCGCCCGGTCAATGCACCACGGTCATCCTGATAATGCGCGCAATGCCGCCACCGCTCACGGTCAGCCGGGCCAGATAGATCCCGGCCGGCAACGTGGAGCCATCGATATCAACATCATGATCTCCACCGCCGAAATCCCCATCCGCCGGCGTTGCGACAACGCGGCCCAGCGCGTCGAGAAGTTCAAGCCGCGCATGACGTCGCGATGGAAGGGAGAAGCGGAGGCGCGTCCGCCCGCTGAACGGATTGGGAGCATTCTGCGAAAGGAGCACGGCGGAGGCATCGGCGGCATTATCGACGGCGAGGATTTCGCCGGACTGGAACGACCAGATATCGGACCATGGGCCGGCGCCCCCGGCATTTTCGGCGCGTACACGCCAGTAATAGGATGTGTGTGATGTAAGCGATGCCACCGTCCGGCTGGTGCCGGTGAGCGTTGAATCATCAAGAATAAGCGACCCAAGGTTGGGATCGGCCGAGAACTGGAGGCGGTATCGGGTCGCTCCCGCAACGCCGTTCCAGGTAAGGAGCGCGGGGCGCGCCACGCCGGTTGCACCGGAACCCGGCGATATCAGGGTGACGACCGTGGGGGGAACAACGACCACATCCTTTTTGATTTTCACCAGCAGCATATCACCGTTGCCGCCGGTTTCGATCGATGGCGAGTCGGTGGCGCCGCAGGCGATATATCCATCGGCAACCTCGATCACATCGTAGCCGGCATCGCTGCCGCTGCCGCCGAATGTTTTTTCCCAATCGAGCGTTCCATCGGCAAGCGTCTTTACCACGTACATATCCTCGGCCCCTTTTGTATCGTGCGTGGTGTAGCCGGCCACGATAAATCCGCCATCGGAGGTCTGCCGGCCCGACCATGCAAATGAATCGTATGCCGGATCGCCGAAATGTTTATCGATGATGATATTTCCCAGCGTATCGATCACAAGCAGCCAGATTCTCGAGAGATAGGGGGATGCCGCCATTGATGAGCCACCGATAATGGCGTAATTCCCCTCCTTCGTCATAAACGCATGATAGGGGGAATCCTCCGTGGTATTGCTGCTGCTGAAAATCTTATCCCACTGCTTCGTCCCGTTGGAATCGACCTTCACAACCCAGTATTTCTCCTTATTTCCCACCGACGCGTGGCCGACCAGAAGACAGCCGCCGTCGCGCGTTTCGGTTCCCCAGTGCGCGTGTTCGGAGCCGCCGTGGCCGTAGGTTTTTTCCCAGATGATATTTCTGGCGGAGTCATAGCGGATGAGCCACATATCCCCCTGCGGATCTCCCTTCGAATCGGTGTGCCCGCCGAAATAATATCCCCCTTCCTTCCGCTCGACGAAAAAATGGAAATGATCGCTGCTGCTATAATCGATCTGAACATGCCAGTTGACATTTCCACCGGTATCGATTTTATACATCAACGCCGATTCGGTTCCCGAGAATTGCCCTCCGGTAAAACCTCCGAACATAACCCCATGATCGCCCGTGGCGCCGGCACCGAATATCGTCTCCTGAATTCCGGCGGTGCCGTAGCGTTTATCCCAGATTTTATTCCCGTTCGCGTCAAACCGCGCGGCCCAGAAATCCTGATCCGCCGGCTGATTGCCGGTGGCCGTTCCGCCCGCGGTAATAAACCCGCCATCCGGTTCCGGAAAAATATTATATCCGTAATCGGAGAATTTCCCTCCGTAGGCTTTCATCCACTCCTGACCGAATGCCCCGGAAACGGAGAGAAATATCAGGCAGACAATGGATATAATCGTTTTATTCACGGCGTTCTCCCGTTGAATTGTCCGGGTAAGGGGACGGATTGGAATGATTGTCCGGAGGTTGGATGCGCATCCGATATCTGCTGATGCGGCCGGTAATATCGCATTATCCGGAGAAGGATCATAGCAGACTGTTGACCAACATCATCTGCCTCGTTGGCCTTCACCGTTCGCTCACCGCGGCATCCGGAAGGACGCCCCGGTCGCTCAGGTTCGGCCGCCTTGCATCTGATTGTTGCTGAATAGTCTGTACACTTGAGGTAATTCAAAAGTCTGATAGCGCGCGTAAGCGGGATATTAATCCGCCGTGTCGAGATTCTTCTCCATGTAGAGGACGTACTGTTCCATCCCTTCCTCATACGGCTCGATATCGTGGAACCCGAGGTGACGGTACATCCCGTGCGCGGTGAAGAGCTTCCGGTTGCTCCCCAGCCTCATCCGCCGGTAACCGGCGCGACGCGCGAACTCCAGCAGGATCCGTGTGATCCGCCCGCCGAGACCCCGTCCGCGGTATTCCCGATGCAGGAACATCCGCCGCAGCTCGCAGACTTCTTCATCGATCCGATCGACCGCCCCGGTCCCGACCACCGTTTCCCCGTCGAATATTGCCAGGAAGATCCCACCGGAATATGTCCGCTCGATATCGTCCATATCACGGAGGACTTCGGGATCATCGAAATAATCGATGACGATATCGGGGACGGCCTCGGTGCGCGCCAGATCCTCGAATATCTCCCGCCAGGCTCTCCGTATCACCCCCTTCGCGGCCTCGCTTTCCCGATGCTCGATCGGTCGTATGGTGATGGTTCCCTCCTCCCAGTGGACAATTCCACGGCGCATGATATAATGCGTTTCGGTCTCGTCGATCGTCCGAAAACCGAGACGCTCGTAGAGGCGCTTCGCGGGGTTCATGCGGAGTACACGCAGTTGCAGCGGCATGTTGCCACGTGCCGCTGCATCGATCACCATGCCGACGACCTGCGTTCCGATCCCCTGATGTACGTAATCGGGCGCGATGCTTATCTGCCGCAGATGCAGAATCCCGTTCTCCTCCGATACCGAGAGCATCCCCGCATCGATATCATCGACGACGATGACTTGAACCCGTGAGAGATCGACCGTCCGCCGAAAAAACCCGGGATCCCACGTATAGATTTTCTCTACATGCGGCCGCATGGAAAGAGTATGGATCTGGTCGAGAAACTCGAGATCGTTCGCAACTGCCGGACGGAGGGTTATCTTCATCGGGATATGGTCAGCGGAGGAGAACGATGGAAAGGAATGCTTTGCAGGCATATGCAAGGAAGCCCATGTAGATTACAATACTGAGCAGGGCAATGCCTCCTATCCGGCGCATTTGTTTATGAGCATATGCCGACGCGTAATACGCTCTGGTTGCCGCAAGCCGGGATTCGCGCGTAAAGTCTCCGATGGGGAAAACTCCGTCCCTGGCCCGGCTCTTCACATTGTCCTGATGAATATCAAACGCCTTGTCCGGCAACACCTTCCCTATGGGAAGGGTCGCATGGTCGTTTGCCGATATCCATACGGTTTTTGATCGTGTTGTCATGACCAAGCTTCCATCGGAAAGCGGGCTGATGAAATAGTAGCCATATCCCCGAGCCATCGGGAGGGCGGCGAATGCCGCGGATTGATCGTCGAAGTAGACAAGCTCACGGATTTTTCTTCCCCATGGGATCAACCCCTCCTCCCTCAATCCGAGGTATGAGAACCCGAGATCCAGGATCTCATCATTTAACACACCTGTATTCCCTTTCACCTCCGGCCCCGGAGCATCCTCCGCTCCGATAAATCGGGCGGTCATCCAGCGAAAAGAGAAAAAACCCATGGCAAGCGGCAACCTGCGCCAGACTACTCTAAGGATCGTGTATGCCCAGACCAGAATCAGCACCAATAAGAGGGTCATCATAAAGAGGTTAGCCGGCGCTATCCGGATGGCAGGAAATGGGAGCGGAACGCGGAACGCCCTTCCGTGCGTCGCATCTGAATACCCATAAAAACGAAACGGCGCTCAACATACGTATGGAGCGCCGGAAGGGCAAACGTGAATATATCGTCGCGGAACACTGTTACCCGAAGGCCACGCGGATCGTCTGAAGGGCCATGCGGAGCCGGGTCTTGGCGGTGCCGACCGGGATGCCGAGCCTGGTGGATGCCTCCACCTGCGTGTATCCCTGAAAATAGACCAGTTCGATAATTTCTTTTAGCCTTGGATTCAGCCCGCCGACCAGTTCCCGGATCAGAACCTTATCAGAATTAAAGGTCGTATTACATTTCTGCTCCACGATATGAATCACGCTCCCGATCTCCTGGTTCATCTGCCCCTCGCGGAACCCCTTCGATTTCACCTTGTCGATCGCCAGATTCCGGGCGATGCTGATCATCCAGGTGTAGAGTTTTCCGCGTGATGGATCAAACCGCCCGGCGTGCATCCAGATCTTCACAAATGTCTCCTGCAGAACATCCTCCGCCCACTCCCGCGTCTTTACAATCCTGATTACCGTGATATAGAGCGCGGTCGAATATCGATCGTAAAGGATGCCAAGTGCCCTTTTCTCGCGATTCTGTACCATCTCAATCAACTCCTCCTCGCCAACATCCTCCCATGACATGGCCGGGCCTGGCAGCTTGCTCATCAGGCGGTCGGTGTCGATTGAGGGAATACATGTGCCGTTGTTCCGGCGGGGAGTGCTTATTGATTTGCCAGGATTCACCACACGTCCATCCGTTGTCTTGCATCGTTCGGCATGATTGCGGGATGACAGCGCCTTACCCGATACTCGACGCGCTGTTAGTGCAATCATCCATTATTCGGGTATGAGGAAATCTCCGCACCAATTCCGTACCAGTTATGGCCGCGATGCTATGCTGCTGAGCATGGTGATGTGATGGAAATCCGGTGCCGGTCAGACGTCGAACGGGGTCTCTTCCTCTTCCTCCATATCCTCTTCGTCATCATCGCCGGAGCGGCGGGCCATGACGACAAGCTGGCGGACGACCCCGAAGATGAGATAGAGCGCCATCAGGGGGAAGATTGCCCCGCCGCGGGTAATGCCTATCAGGATGATGCCGACAAGAAGCCCGATCGCCTTGGACGGGTTCTTCTTGATCCCGCTCATGTTGAGCTTCGGGATGGTATCGTAGCGGATGGTGCTGACCATCAGCAGGGAAACGACGATGGTGATGGCGACAAGAATCGCGGGCTTGATCGGCTCGGGAATATAGGAGGCATTGCCGGTCGGCAGATGGAAGAAGACAAGGTAGCTTATCAGCGCAAGCGCGGCCGATGGAATGGGAAGGCCGCGGAAGTAATCCTTATCGAACCCGACAAGCTGGACGTTGAACCGCGCCAGACGGAGCGCGCCGCAGAGCGCCGGAAGCGATGCCAGCACCACGCCGAGCGTGCTCCACTGATGGAAGAACGCCTGATAGAGGATAAACGACGGGGCGGCTCCGAAACTGACCACATCGGCAAGGGAGTCCAGCTCCACGCCGAACTCCGAGCTGGAATTGGTAAGCCGGGCCATGGCGCCATCCAGCGCGTCGAAGATGCCGCCCAGGACGATCAGCCACGCGGCCGCCGTGTAGTCCGCGTTGGCGGCCTTCACGAGCGCAAAGAACCCGCAGAAGAGGTTCATGCTGGTAAACAGGCTCGGGATCACCGAGCGCGTCACACGGATCGGCACAAATGTATGCGAATGATTATTGAAAAGCGGGGATCACCGGCCAGCGGTGCAGGGACGCCCAGAGCGCCATCCGCGCGTTCTTCGGGGAACGTCAGTCGTTCGGAAGGCGACAAATGATTGTTTCACCCCCCACCACCAGATCGCCCAGCTTTACCTCCATGATCATCTCGCGCGGCACCACGATATCCATCCTGCTGCCGAATTTGATCATCCCGAAGCGATCACCCACATGAACCTTGTCCCCAACCGCCACATTGCAGACGATCCGCCGCGCAACCGCCCCGACAATCTGTTTGAAGAAGACACGGACACGCCCGTTACTGATGCCGATATGGGTCCGCTCATTGACATCGGACGCCTTGTCGTCGAACGCCACGATATACTTCCCCTTGACATACTTGTAGTAATCGATGACGCCGGAGACGGGAAAGCGATTCACATGGACGTTGAGAGGGGAGAGAAAGATCGAGATCTGACGGGCCGGCCCCTTGTGATACTCGTTATCAACCACGTCCTCGATCACCACAACCTTGCCGTCGGCCGGGGAGATGACGATCCCCTCGTCCGCCGCGCCATCGGGGAGCGAACGGTCAGGATCGCGAAAGAAGTAGAGGGTGAACGAGCCGAGGAAGGCGGCCAGCGCAACCAGCAGCGCCTTGAGCCAGATGGCGTCCACGTAGAGTCCAACCAGGACCAGACCGACCGTAAGGAGGGTCATCACGACCAGGACGTCGTTTCCGTATCGAGTGAGTTTCATAGAGAGTGCTTCTGTCTGAACTGCAATACTACGAAAAAAGGAGCGATCGGACGCCCTTTTCGGGGACAAATCGGGGACAATCGGGAAGGTGCATTGGGGTTATACTGAGCAATCGCCACGCCATCAATCCAACTCCCCGCCGCCTCGCATCGCGGAGGCCAGCTCGGTGATCTCCCGCAGGCACGCCGCAAACCGCCCCTCCAGCTCCGCCGGCGAAAACCGAATGATACGCCACCCCTCCCACGCATCCCCCCCCGCCGGCTCCGCCGCTTCCCCCTCGCGGCAGACAATGCCAAGCGCGCGATCCCCCCTGAAGAGCGCAAAATCCACCTCCGTCACCACCTCCCCAACCCGCATATAGAGCTTCCGCTCGGGCGCCATCCCCTCCTCCCGCAGCGACCGCCAGAGCCGTTCCTCGGCGGCCGTGCCGACAATCAGATCGCTGATCTCGCTCGCGCCGAAGAGCCTGCCGCGCGTGGTGCGGAGAAATGTAATCCTCCGGGGACGCCGGGAAAGGATCGGGGAATCAAGACGCTCCACTGTGCCGACGCGGATAAGATAGTAGTCATCATCGGCGGCGGGATGGCGCGGCTCGTCGGGGATGATCGACCGGCGCGGACGTACATCGATCCCCTCAATCTCCCCCCAGAGCTCGATCGCGCTCGGCAGCCCATCCCTGATTCCCGCCCCCTGATAGAGCGCCAGCACGCCGCTCCCCTCAATCGCCTCCCGTTTCAATGACCGCCCCACGGCGCGCGCCGGAATGCGATACCATCGCTCATCGGCGTAACGGCGCAGGTCGATATCGTTGTTGACCACCCCTATCAGACAATCGCGGTCGATCCTCTCGGAATCCATTTGGCTCATGGCGGTTTCCTTCGCTGTTGGTATATCGGGAGTTGTAGTGTAGCGGTGGGAATATGCAAAAAGGGGAAGAGAGATCTTCTCCCTCTTTCCCCCCGTGTATCAACTATCTCATTTTTTTCCGTCGCCGGTCAGTACCCCACCACGATCCGCACCGAATCGATCTTCAGCGTATCCGGCCGCGCAAACTCCGCGTGGAATTTCGAGTAGACGGTTCTCGCCACCGTATCGACCCTGTCCACCTGGAAGGTGGCGGCGTTAAGCGAATTCGCGGTGGTCATCCAGATCGGCGAGGGGGCGGCCCTGATATGCTGAAGCACGCCAAGCCCTGAGCCAAAGACGGGATCGCCGCTGACCCTGAGCAGACCCTGCCCGTTGGAGAGGCTGAGGCCGGGAACATCGAGATGCATCCAGTAGGGGGATGGCGACCGAAGCATCCCATCAATCCAGGGATCATCCGGCGGTCGGGCCATGAAATCGATTTTCATCAGGCTGAGAACTCCATCGGTCCACCCCAGCGAGATCTTCGTGGCCGAATCCACCAGCAGCGTCCGGGAAACCGCGAAGCCGGTCAGATCGTGATAGTAGAGCGTGGCGAAGCGGACAACGTTGGTATCGTACCGCCTGATAAGCGTATCCCGCCTGATGATCACCACCGAATCGTGTGTCTTGATGACGACGGAATCCCTGGGGATGATCCTGATGGAGTCCCGTATCCGCGTGGAATCCCTGAACCGCGTTACCACCGAATCGTGGATCGTGATTCTGAGAGAATCCTTGTAGGAGATGATGACCGAATCGTGGGTGCGGAGGATCAGCGAATCGCGCAGCAGAAGAGAATCGCGCCAGACGATGGAGTCGCGGACAATCAGCGTATCGCGACGGATAAGCGAATCGCGATAGATGGTCGTGTCGTGACGGATGATGGAATCGCGGTAGATGATCGAATCGCGCACCCATGTGGAATCATGCCCGGCGCGACGTGTCACGTTCGCGGTCTGGCTGTCCACCGGAGTCTCGCCGCACGATGCGGCGCCGAGCGCCATCAGCAGGATCGCCCCCAGAAGGGAAAGCCCGCACCGGACGGCGCCCGCGATTGCACGGGGAGCTGCGGAGGGGTATCGGAAGCGATCAGGCATTGGAATGAAGTTTGTCGGAGTTAGCCGGGCCTCCATCAGAAGCCGAGCTGTATCGCCACCGAATCGATCGGCAGCGCGGGAGAGCTCCCCAGCGACGCGGTAAAGCTGGCGTGGACACGCCGTTCGCGCAGCATGACCGTATCAATCTGGAGATGTCCGTGATTCGGCCCATCGGTGGTCAGGAGCGACTGAGTCCAGGGGAGCCGCGGCGAGACGACAAGGCCCGTAAGATTGTTTCGTGGATCGGACTCCAGCCCCCGCTCCCCCTTCAGCTTCTCGCTCAGCACCACCTTGTCCACGTTGAGATACATCCAGAACGGAAGCCCGTGCGCCACCAGAGCCGGTTTGGTCCCCGGCACGCGCGCCATCATCCTGATGGCAACCTGTTTCGGCACTCCCGCCTGCATCTGCACCAGCGCGTAGGTATAGAAATCGATTTCGAGCGGGAGGGAATCGACCACCGCCGTGCCGCCGTTCAGCTTGAAGTAGATCATCCCCCGCCGGTAGAGATCGCGCGGGATATCGACGGTGTCGATATGCGTGGAGTCGGCAATCCTGATGCTGTCGCGGATCACAACCGAGTCGCGGAACGTCACGCTCGCGGTTTTGCTATCCACCGGCGTATCGCCGCAGGAGATGAGAAGAAGCCCCAGCAGGGCCATCGCGAAGAGGATGGGGGATGTCCTGTTCATAGAAATTAATGTGGCCCGCGGGGGACTCGATTGCCCATGATAGAGTATTGCGCCATCACCAGAGCCTCAGCTCCAGCCCGATCGTCGCTCCCCACCGCCCGGAAATGGCGGGGCTGCCGTTGGCGGTGTAGATCATGCCCGAGGTTTCCACCCCGCCGGTCATGGAGAAATCGTTCTTCCCACCGCTGAAATCGTGGCGCGCTCCAAGGCGGAGGCGACCAAGCGGACCCGCGCTCGTGGCACCGATGGTCCCCTGAACAAACGGCTCCAGGCCAATGGCCGTGATATTGCCGAAATAGTATCGCGCGGCCAGACCGCCCCATGCGTAGCTGGGACGCTGCTCCACCTTGGCGGTATCGCCGTTGCTGTAATGGAGCACCTGATCGTATGCCTCAAGCCCCCCCTCCGCGCCAAGCGCGAAGTGGGTTCCAAGCTGCCAGTAAGCGCCAACTCCAACATACTGAATGGCCCGCGCCAGCCCCGAACCGTTGTTCAATGCGTTTGTCTTGTTGAGCGATGTCCCCGCCATCCCGCGCAGTTCGCCGATCACCCTGGCCGGATCGCCATCGCCTGCATCGAGCGGGGAGAGGGATGATGCGGGGAGTGGCTCGGGAGCCCGACTGAGCGATGTTGCCGGAGCGGCGGATATCGTCATCGGCACGCCGCGTGGCGCGGTCGGCGTTATCAGCGCGATTTTCGGCACCGATGCGCTTCCTTCGAGCGGCGCGTTGATATCGGCCGGATTACTATGTACACCGCCGCTGTTGCTGGCGGATGCGCCGTTGCTGGAAGTCGTCACGCTCCCTCCGTTATCACCGCTGTTCCGGGACGTGCTTGCCGTCCGCGATGCTCCATTGCTGTTCGCGCCGGAAGCGCCGTTTGAACCGGAGCGGCTGCTTGTCGCGGTCGTCCTGGAGTGGAAGCGAGTGGAGTTCCCCCCGGCATCATTCCGCGCGATCGTGCTCCGCGAAACGCTATTGCGCGTTGCCGGGCTCCGCCCGATCGCCACGCCCGAGGCATTCCCCATCCCCGATCCAATCGCGCCTCCCTGAGCCATCAGCGGCGTGCCTGCGGCGGAAGCGCCGGTTCCGTTCTGTGCCGGATTTCCGTTCGCTGCCGAATTTCCATTCCCTGACGTGCCGGCGATCGTTCCGTTCTGAGCCGAATTTCCGTTCCGCGCCATCCCTCCATTCTGAGCCAAATTTCCATTCGCTGCCGTGCCGGCGATCGTTCCATTTCCGTTTGTGGATCCGCCCGCGATCACGGTTGCCTGGGAAGTGCCATTTGCCATATACACAGTACCGCCGGCAAGGAGAGCGCCCAGAATGAACGATGCGACCATCCCCCAGATCCGCCAGCCGGAAAGCCCCATCCGTGCCATCAGCCCCACTCCGGCGGCACCTGTTGCCATCGAGGAGGCGATCGGCGGGATGCCGAGCCCCGAAAGGAGCGCCTGCTCGACATGAGCCGGAGGGGCGTAGGCCTCCCGGTCCGCGTGCACGGCCTGACCGATGCTGATAAACTGCCTCAGCGTCGATCGGAGATCGGGCTGCCGCGCCATCGATTCGAACAGGTTCTGCTCGGCATCGTGGCCCAGCGTCCCGTCGATATATTCCAGGATTGCTTCACTCTGTGTCATGTCGCTCACACCTCAAAAGAAGGTTCGGTCCAGAAAACCTCCATGATCTCATACCTCTTCCAGATAAGGGGAGAGGATCTTACGCAGCTTCTCCTTGGCCCTGAAGATATGCACCTTCACCGCCGAAAGGCTCTGCCCGGTGATATCCGATATCTCCTGATAGCTCAGGCCATCATATTCCCGCAGGATAAACGCTTCCTTGTGATGTTGCGGAAGCAGCTCCAGCGACCGTTTCACCAGCTCCGCCAGTTCCAGGTTTTCGTGGCTCGGCTGGAAGACGATCTCATGATAATCCTCCACGGCGGTTACCGGCTTGCTGTTGCGGATCGCATTCAGACAGATATTCCGGGCGGTCGTGAAGATGTACGCGGAAACGTTGCTCATCACACGTTCGTGATCGCGGCAGCGGTTGTAGATCCGGGTAAATGTCTCCTGGAACACATCATCGGCGCGATCGCGATCCCCAAGCATCCTGAGGGCATACGCATAAATCCGTCCACGATAACGCGTATACAACTCGGCAAACGCCAGCTTATCCCCCCCACTCATGAGGGCGAAAAGTTCTTCGTCGGTATGTCTGACGTACTGGCTGGCCATGATAACGGATATGTCAAAGTCGGGAGTGGAACACTCCATCAACCGGTAAGTTACAGGCGCAATGAGGATGAGAAGCTGAGGCAAGCGTTGCGTCGAGTTGGACCTCGTGCGGGCAAATCTACGGGAAGGAATCGTTTTCCGGCACTATTTTTCCAGTTGTTGATGGATGAGAACGCCAGCGATCCCGTTTCCTCCTCCATCGTTCAATCTTGAGCGGACGGCTTCCCCCGGCTTTGGCCTTACGATCGAAAACCAATCGTTCCCGCACCTTCAAGGATATCCATGAGCAATCGCATCGCGCCAGCAACATCCCCCCTCAAACTCGCCTCCATCGATCCCCGCGATACCGGCGGGTTGAACAAGGATGATGATCATCTGGCCGAGGATCTGGCACAACTACAGAAGCAGATCTACGACCTCCACTACCTGATGTACGCCGACAACCGGCGCTCCCTCCTGATCATCCTTCAGGGAATAGACGCCAGCGGCAAGGATGGCGCGGTCCGCTATCTGGCCGGCGGATTTAACCCGCAGGGGCTGAAGATCCATTCCTTCAAGCGACCCTCCGATCTTGAGCTGGACCACGATTATCTCTGGCGCATCCATCAGGCATGCCCGGGACGTGGCGAGGCCGCGATCTTCAACCGCTCCCACTACGAGGAGGTGACGGTGGCGAAAATCCATCCTGAAATCCTCGTCGCGGAGTTTCTGCCGACGGAGATAGCGCGGGGGAAGAATATATTTCAGCAACGCTACCAGCAGATTCGGGATTTCGAGCGGATGCTGGTGGAGAATGGGACCGTGGTGCTGAAACTCTTCCTCCATATCTCCAAGGATGAGCAGGTGGAGCGGCTTGAGGAACGGATGGAGGACCCGAAAAAGCACTGGAAGTTTTCGCGGCAGGATCTGGTGGAGCGGAAGTTCTGGGATGATTATATGCGGGCGTTCGAGGAGATGATCGATGAAACCAGCACGGAGCACGCGCCGTGGTATATCATCCCCGCGGACCGGAAGTGGTATCGGAATCTGCTGATCGGGAGGATCGTGGCCGGGACGATGAAGAATCTGAAGATGGAGTATCCGGCGCTCCCGGAGCAGTGAGCCGTGCCCTGCCGGAGAAGAATCGTTCTGAGCGATGATCCCGCGTCGCCGGCACAAGGGATCATCGCCTCAACCGTCGATCGTCGCCGGCGCGGGATCGGCGCTCAGCGTCTCGTCCAGTTCTATCCTTCCATCCACAAGGTTGATCCGCCGCCGCGCCCGCGCCGCCAGCAGCGCGTCGTGGGTGACGTAGATGATCGTCTGCCCCTCCTGGTTCAGCTCGTGCATCAGATCGTACACCTGTTCGGTGGACTTTGTATCGAGCGATCCGGTCGGCTCGTCGCCGAGGAGGAGGAGCGGTTTGTTGGCGAGCGCGCGGGCAACCGCAACGCGCTGCTGCTGGCCGCCGGAGAGCTGATTGGGGCGGCTGCCGAGCTTCTCCTTCATCCCGACTTTCTCCAGAAGATGCTCCCCCCGCTCGCGCGCCTCCTTCCTCGCGGTTCCGGCAACGAGCATCGGCATCGTCACATTTTCCAGGGCGCTGAACTCCGGCAGCAGGAAATGGAACTGGTAGATAAAGCCCACCTTCCGGTTCCGCAGCTTCACCAGTTGATCCTCCTTCATCCCGGAGATCGTATCCCCATCGAACACAATCGTCCCCGACGTCGGCAGGTCAAGGCCCCCCATCATGTAGAGGAGCGTGCTCTTGCCGGAGCCGGACGGGCCGGTGATGGTGAGGAACTCCCCCGGCCTGATCGCGACGGAGAGATCGGGGATGATCGTCTGCGTCACCTCCTTCGATGAGCGGAGATCCTTCCGCACATGATCCAGCCGGAGGATGGAACCATCTCCACCCGCCCCCCCGCCAATGCCATCGCCCGATCCGTTCTTGTTCTTGCTCATGCTTCCTGTTCGATATATCACCCGGCTGCTTTCGGTCGCTCCGGCCGGCCGTCAGAAATCGCCGACCACCGCCTTCAGTTCAGCGTACGCCTCCAGGAACTGGAGCCTCAGCCTATCCCCCGTCACCTGCGCGTCCAGCACCCGCGACTGCGCGTTCTCCACATCGATGATGCCGGCGCGCCCCTCCTTGTAGAGGATCATGGTGATCTCCACCGCCTTCCTGGCCTGTTCCAGGCTTGCCTCCTCGGCGACGATCTGCGCCTTGGCGCCGCGCATCTGGAGGAGGATTGATTCAAGCTGCGCGGAATCGTTCTGATGAATCCGGGCAATCTCCAGATCGGCCTCCTGAACGCGCAGTTCCGCCTCCTCCTGCTTCGGGTTGCCACGCCAGAGACTGGAGATGGGATAAAGAGCGGTCAGCCCTATCTGCGATGTCATCGCGAACTTCGCGTCGTCCGGCAGCAGGGAGCTGCTCTGCCCCAGCCCCTGCACGCGGCCCACGGCGTCCAGCGTGGGATAAGCGCGGTACATCTCCAGCCCCACGTTGGTCTGCGCCGCCGCCCGCTCCGCCTGCGCCAGCTTGAGCTGCGCGGAGTTCAGCCGTCCGATCGATGCGGTCAGATCGCCGCCGCTCGGCCCCGGCGATGTTGGTATGTCGAGCGATCCCACCACGGTCAGGTTCTGATAATCCGGGATGTTCAGCGTCTGCGCCAGGACCAGAAGCGAGCCGAGATAATCGTAGTTGGCGCGTTCGGCATCGGCGCGGGCGCGGGCAACGGTAACGCCGGCGCTAAGGGTATCCAGCGCCATCGCGCGGCCTCCCTTCCAGCGCGCCTGTGCCACATCGAAATTCGCCATCGCGGTCTTCACCTGCTGTTCCCGCGCCCCCCGCTCGCTCTGCATGTAGACAGCGCGATAGAACGCCTTCTCCACGTTCATCCGCACAAGCGCGCGGGCAACTTCAAGCTGCGCCTTTGAAACCTCAACGCCCGCCTCCGCCACCGTCTGCTGCATGCGGCGGATGGGATCATACAGCGGCTGCGTGATATTGAGCGTAAGCGTCGCGGACTGGCGGCTTCCGATCGAGTAGGCCTGCGTTACGCCGGTCTCGTTGATCGGCGTCCCCGGCGCCACGAAGAAAACGCCGCGCTGAACGTTGAATGTGTAATCGGCGCCGGCGGAGACCTCCGGCAGATAGAGCCCCCGCGCCGCCCGTATCGCGATGGCGGATCTGTCCAGCGCCATGCGCGCCCTGCGGATATCCAGGCTCTGCTCATCGGCAAGCCCCAACGCCTGCTCCAGCGTCAGCGAACGTGGCTGGGCACGGGCGCAGAGCGGAAGGGCGAGAATGATGAGCGGAAGAAGCCGTGCCGCGCGGCATCGTCGATACATCATAGCTGATCCATTGCGATAATTATTGCTCCCCCCGAAGAATCTCCACCGGAATCACCCTGGCGGCCGAACGCGCCGGGGCAACCGCCGCGATGATGCTGACCAGAAGAGTCCCGGCAACCGCCACCACGAAATACCACGGGCTCCATCCCATCTGCAACGTCGCCGTCTCCACCGGCGCAACGCCGCCGGTGCCGCCGCTCGGGATCATCCCCACAAACTTGATCGCAATGGCGCCGACGCCGCAGCCGATGGCGCTTCCTATCAGCGCTATCACCATCCCCTGAATCAGATAGATCGATGTAAGCGATCCCGCCGAAAAGCCGAACGATTTCATCACCGCGATATCCCGCCGCTTCTCCATCACCGATGTTATCAGAATGTTCGCCACGCCGAATCCGCAGATCACGATCACAAACCCGACCACCACGTAGAAGAGAATCTGAAGGAACCTGAAGACCGTGAGTATCCCCGCGTTCGTCTGCTGCCATGTATCGGTCTTCCGCCCGGTCAGCCGCTCAATCATCGTTGCCACGGCGGGCGCTTCCGTCACGTCGGCAAGCTGGAAATCGATCCCGGTGGCATCGCCGGGAAGGGCGCGGTCCAGCGCCTGCGCCAGCCGCAGGTTGACGATCCCCGACTTATCCGCCGCCTCCACGCCAAGCCGGTAAACGCCGACGATCTGCACGTTGAAGACCTGTCCGCTCAGCGACACCAGCCGTATCCTGTCGCCATAATCAACCCCGAGATCGGCTGCTGCCTTTGCGCCGATCAGCATGCCGCCGCGCGATGCTTCGAGACGATCGATCGAGCCGCTCTTCAGATATTTCGCGAGGTCGTTGATCTTCGCCGCGCGCCGCGGGATGACTCCGTTGACCTGAAGCGTGATATCGTTGGTGCCGTAGGCGGCCAGCGCCTGGGTCGAGAGGAAGGGGGATGCCGCGGTCAGCCGTTCCCCCAGCGCCCGTTCCACAACGCGGAGGACCGGCATCACGTTCCGCAGACGCGTCCGCTCCTCCTGCTCCATGTTCTTATCAAGCTGCACGGCCGCCGGCGCGTTATTCTCCCCCTCGACAAGCACATCCCCCTCGGCGCCGGCCGCTTTTTCGGCGGTCATCGTCACATGCGGGGCAACGTCAAGGATCTTTGCCGTGAAGGAATCGAGCAGCCCGCCGAACAGGGAGATCGTCACCAGCAGCACGGTTACGCCGATCACCACGCCGGCGATAATCGCCACCGCCTGCCGCTTGCGCGCCATCAACTGCCGTAGCGCAACCAGCCAGATGAGCCTCATGAGGGGAAGATTCGGAAAACGAACATGGGATAACGCAAACTGATGGAACCGGAAGCCGCGGGCACTCTACACCTCGCCGCGGATGACGCGCACCGGCACGAACTTCGCCGCCCGCCGCGCCGGAAGAATGCTGGCGATCATCGCCATCAGCACCGAGAACCCGAACGTAAAAAGATAGATGCCGAAATCAAGCGACACCGGAAAACGGTCGGACCGGACATAGGAGGAACTGCTCTTCGGCACCAGATTCAGCGTGCCGAAGAGCCGCGCAAGCCCGTAACCGAGCAGCGCCGCAAGCAGCCCGCCGATGCAGCCGATGATAAGCCCCTCCAGCAGGAAGATCGCCACCACGCCGCCGCGCGAGACGCCGAACGATTTCATCACCGCGATATCCTGTTTCTTCTGGAGGACGATCGCCACAAGCGTGTTGGAGATTCCGAACGCCGCGGTTACAAAGACAAAAATCACAAGGATGCGGGAGGTGATCCCCTGCCGCCCCTGGAACTCCAGGATCTGCGCGTTCGATTCCTCCCACGTCTCCGCCTTGTAGCCGGTCAGCCGCTGCACAATCTCCTTCACCCGCGCGGCGGCGGCGATATCGCGCAGCTCGATGCTCAGCCCCGTCACGGAATTGCGCGGAAGATCGCGCAGCGTCTGCCCCAGCGCCAGGTTGATATAGCCCTGCCGGTCGTCCGCGTTCGCCACGCCGCTCTCGTAGATCGCGGCAACCTTCAGCGGCTGGATTGCGCCGGTCGGGGTCACGAATGTGATATCATCACCGATCCGCGCATTCAGTTTCGCGGCAAGGCCGCTGCCGATTACCGCGCCGTTCGGCAGCTCGCCAAGCGCGCTCAACTTCCCCTGTCGGATATCGCGCGCCAGCTTCCCGATATTCTTCTCCCGCTCCGGGTCAACCGCGCGCACCGTCACCGTCTGGTAGCGCGTGCCGTTGCGGAGCACCCCCTGGAGAAGCACGTAGGGGGCCACGGCAATCACATCAAATGTCGATTTCTCCACCTTTGCCTGCACTTCCGTGTACGGCTTCACCTCCTTCCGCGTGCTGGGGGGAACGTTCCGCCGGAGTTCGACGAAGCCCTGTTCGTTATCGAGAAGGTTCTGCGACACGACCGGCTTCAGTCGCTCGGAGGTGAGGAGGAGATGCGGAGAGATATCGATAAGCTTATCGCGGAGAAATGCCGACTGCCCCTCGGTGATCGCCACCATCAGCGCGAATATCCCGCCGCCGATCACGATGCCGAGCGTTGCAAGGATCGTCTGGCGACGCCGCGAGCGGAGATGCCGGAGCGCAATCTGTAGGGCAAGGCGGAATGTCATGTACGGCGCGAATCTCCCGATGTGGAATGTTGCTGCGTTAACCGGCGGCCATCAGCTTGTCTTCTTCACCTTCTCACGCATTTTCTCCTTGTCCAGCTCCACCTCATCCCCGCTCTTCCACGTCTGGTCGGGATTCAGCGCCACCCGCTCATCCTCGCGCAATCCCTGTGTCACTTCCACATACTCCTCGCCGCGCACGCCGATGCTCACCTCCCGCTTCTCCAGCTTGTTATGCTCGGTCACCAGGAAGATCGTCGCCTTGCCGTTTTTCTCCGAAAGGATGGCGGTGCTTGGGATGGTCAGCGCGTTCGGCCGCCGCTCCTGCACGATATTGACGGTCGCGGTCAACCCGTCGGAGAGATTGGGGACAGTTTCCAGAAGATTGAGGATCACCGGGAGCGTTTTGGTGACTTCATCGGCCTGCGGGATAATCCGCTCCACACGCGCCTTGAAGCGGGAGCGGGGCATCGACTCGAAGGAGATCACCGCCTCCTGTCCGGGGCGGATGCGGTTGATATCAAGCTCGTCGATCTCCGCGTAGATCTTGAAGGAGAACGGATCGATGATCGTGACAGCCTCCATGTTGGCCGGGACGATATCCCCGGTGTTCACATTGACTTTTGTGACGATGCCGGTGATCGGCGAGATCAGCTTCCCTTTGCCGGTGAGCGATTTTCTGGTGGCGAGCGTGGCCCTGACGGTTTTCAGAAACGCCGTGGCGCGGTCGTACGCGGCTTTCGTCTTGTCCACCGCCTCCTGCGTGCTGGCCCCCTGCGCCAGCAGATCGGTCTCCCGCTGAAGGTTGGTCTCCGCCTCCGACACCGTCACCGACGCCTCCCGCACGCGCGCCGTCTGCTCGCTGACCGCGTCCTCCTGCTCCTGCGCCTCCACCTCCATCACCAGCTCTCCCTGACGGATCTCCTCACCGACCCTGGCGATAAGCTGAAGCACCTTTCCGCCAAGCTCCGGCCGAAGCCGCGCTATCTGTTCGGCCTTGACCGAGCCGGTGGCGTAGATCGCGCGGATAGCCTCGCGACGTTCCGGCGCCGCCACTTCCACCTTCCTGACACCGATCGCACCGTACGCCCAGAATCCGATTCCGACGAGCGCACCCGCAATCAACAAACCAATCAACCACTTCATAAGGTATATCTGGTAAACTCCCCGGAGCAGCGATCCATCATCATGCGCTGATTTCCCGTGAGCCGGGAACGGAGATCCAGAAATTAACGATTGCGGTGATTCGCCGAACACCGGCGACCGTTATTTTCCTTCGGTTGCCACAGAAGGTTGCCATATGGTATCACGCGCCCCGTTACCGATCGACCGGGCCCGGCGGAAACGCCGGGAGGCGATACGCGATGGAAAACGGCCGGATCAGCCGACACCGAACATCCACCACCACGTCGCGCGCGGGATAACCGGCACGGAATGGTCGATTTTATGACGAAATCGTATGAATTTTTATCCCCTGCCGTGGGAACATAATTCGGGATCGACAGGTATTCATTGATGAAGTCGCCGGGGCACCAATCCTCGGGCTTCAGATGAGAGCTGCGCGGTATGGGGTGAGCCGCGCGGCTCTTTTTTTCTCTCCGCCGAAATTCTCCACCGTCCGCTTGCACAGATTCCCGCAAATCGTAGATTGGATGTCGGCTCCTTCCACGTCCGATTCCCGGGCGCATTCCAGGGGATGCCCTCTCAATTCCGCATATCATGGCATCGACAATAACCTCCGATCAGATCGCGCATATCGCCCGTCTGGCCCGCCTCCGCTTTACAGAGGAGGAGCTTGCCGGCTTCACCGAGCAGTTCAACCAGATCGTCGCATACGTGGAGCAGTTGAACATGGCCGATACCGATGGGGTGGAACCGATGGCAAACCTCTCCGAGGCAACCGATCGACTGCGGGAGGATATCCCCGGCCCGATGCTCCCGCAGGGGGAGGCGCTCAGCAACGCGCCGCGCAAGAACGAGGGATTCTTCAGCGTGCCGAAGGTGATCGGCAACATGGCGGAGTAGAAACTGACGGCGGAACGGCCGGATCATACATCAGCACAAGAGATTACGACAACAGCATTATGGGAAGCGTCATCGCCATGATTCCCGCTCGATACGCATCGAGCAGATTACCCGGAAAGCCGCTAGTGGAGATATCCGGCAAGCCGATGATCCAGCATGTCTACGAACGGACGCGGGCGGCGCGACGGATCGACCGCGTGGTGGTTGCCACCGACGACGAGCGGATCATGTCGATTGTGGTCGGCTTCGGCGGCGAGGCGGTGATGACATCGCTGGAGCATATTTCCGGCACCGACCGGATTGCGGCGGC
This sequence comes from Kapaibacterium sp. (SeqCode), assembly GCA_039917235.1. Classification (GTDB taxonomy): domain Bacteria; phylum Bacteroidota; class Ignavibacteria; order OLB7; family OLB7; genus JAFDZV01. Next base: position 19,949 of record JBDSJW010000104.1, read on the forward strand.
ATCGCGCCTGATCGGCGGGATCGATATGATCGTGAATATCCAGGGGGATGAGCCGCTGATCGAGCCATCGGTGATCGATACGCTGGTGGAGGCGCTGGAGGCAACCGACTGCGAGTGCGCCACGCCGATCGGCAGAATCACCTCGGCGCGCGATCTGTTCGACACCAACGTGGTCAAGGTGGTGGTCCGCAAGGATTTCGCCCCCCTCTATTTCTCACGCAGCCCCATCCCCTGCGTCAGGGACCTGCAACCTGAGAACTGGGTCGACGCCCATCACTTCTACAGGCACGTAGGGGTCTACGCCTACCGGCAGACCGCTCTGGAAAAGTTCGTTG
>JBDSJW010000105.1:0-3685 GCA_039917235.1 Kapaibacterium sp. (SeqCode)
CATTCAGAAATAACTGCGCCATCGTTACATACGGATCCGGCTTGGCGGGAGCATCGGCGATCTGTTTTTTCAGTGTCTCATATTTTGCCTGCACTTTCTTGAATTCTCCATCGCTCAGTCCACCGGCGCGCGGCAGCAGCTCGGGAACGGCAAAGTGAGGCGCCTCCTGTTTGGCGGTCTGCCCGGGCTGATTGGAGCAGGCGGAAAGTCCGATAAGCGTAAGGGCAAGTACTGGCAATAGTCTCGATGAGAAATTCATGATGATGCGGTCCGAAAGATTGGATAGAATCCGGTTGTTCGAAATATAGCGATCGGAATTCAGGGTTGCTCTTGAGATGATCCGGCATGTCGTCATGCGGAGGGGATGCAGTGGAATCGTCCCGTTGACACCCGCGCCTTGCCGTTGGGCGCGGCGCGGGTGTTCGGTTAGCAGCCGGGACGGGTCCTGCCCCGGCTGCTATTCATTAACGGGCAACAGCGATCTTGGTGCTGCCGATTGTCTGACCATTCAGGTTCAGGGTAGCCACATACATTCCCTGCGGAACGTCTGCGCCTGGTGCCCAGGTTGCCTTGTAGTCACCATTGATCAGGTTACGATCGAGGATCGTAGCCACTGGCTTTCCATCGACGCTGTAGATCGTGACGGTCACGTTTCCATGAGCGTTGAGATGGAATGCGAGCGAGGTCGAGGTTGCGACCGGGTTCGGCGTGTTCTGACCGGTGAAGAATCCGGCAGGTGCGCCCAGGTTCAGGACGCTTCCGGACTCATCGCCACGGACAGCGCTGGTCGTCAGCTTCTTGACGTAGTCATAGCCGCGATGCGGCGGGGCCAGGTATGGGAAGCTGTTGCGGAACGGCATATCGTTCGAGTCGGGGCCGGCGGTATAGCCGAGAACTCCAAGGAGCTTCGGGGTAACCGGGGATCCGCCCGTCTGATAATCATCGTACCAGAGGCCGACTGCCGCCAGAACCACGCCGCTGACGGCCTGGAGCTCGATACGGGTCACGTCATCCTCAAGACGCCGTCCGTTCGGGAAGCCGTCCATATTGGGGATTGCCTCGATGTTCGGGTTGGCGTAGGCAGGATCGGTCAGACCCGCGACGGCTGCCGCGAGGAGGCCCTCGGAGCTGAACTTCGCGCTGGTACGCGGCGTTGGCGGAACCGCCATGTTCAGGCGAAGCATATCGCCGAGCGACGGAAGGAAGTTGTTGATAAACGGCTTTCCGGCGGCCAGCGGGTTTCCATTCTTCGTGGTCGCAAGCTGGTACGGAGGAAGGTTCGGAACGCCGGTGAAGAAGATCGGGAGGATATCGACCGAGCGCGGGTTCCCCTTTTGCAGGAGGATAGGCCCGTAGGTCGGGTCAGCGAAGACCGTTCCCGTCTTTGCGTTATCCGGCAGGTTGGCAAGGCCATCCTTGGTGTTACGGAAATCGAACGAACCAAGCGAGTTGGTCTGGATGCGGAGCGCCGAAAGGGCGGGAACCGCGGTGCCGAACTGGCTGTCGTCCATATAGAGCGCCAGCTCGGGGTTCGTGAAGTTCGGAGCGAACGAGAGCTCGGCCGCATCGTACGGGGTAGTGGCGTTCCACTTATCCTTCATGCCGATCGGGATGATCGCCTCGTTCGTCAGCGGCATGCCGAGACGGGAGACCTGAACATAATCGGAGGAATAGCTCGGCTTGTCGCCGGTGGAGCTGAGCGTCGTGATCTTCGGACGCGATGCCGATGCCCAGACGCCGATCACGTACTCGCCGTCGAGGATGTTGGAAGCGTTGCCGACCGGCTTGTGATCCTTCTGAAGCTCCTCGATCGGGATCTGGAGGGCGATGGCGTGGCAGTTGAAGCCAGCCAGGCCGTCGCGAGCCTTATCGGCGCCGATGCCATCCTTCTTCCGGGTCTGGCCCAGATCGAAGATGCCGCCGAGATCAACGTAGAACGGATCATCAACCGGGCCGCAGAAGATCTTCTCCCCCGCGCTTCCGGTGCCGCTCGCCGTTGCGATGGCGTTGGACATCAGCGTCTCGTAGGTCGTGTTCAGTCCGGCAGCGCCCTCGATGGAACGGGGGCCAATGTTCGGTGGGGGAACCACGCCGTTGGTCAGGATCTGCGTGAAGCTAGCGCCGCCGTCGGTGCTCTTCTCGCAGACGTAGGTGGTCTTCAGGTTCTGCTTGCCGAGACGGATGTTGAAGAAGGTCGTCGGGTCCTCATTCACCTTGGAGAAGGTGAAGCGGTAGATGATCTCATCCCCCTTCTTTGCGGCGTTGTTGTCGATATGGATCTCGTAGCGCACGCCTTCGCCAAAGCTATAGTAGTTCGGGCCCCCCTCGGCAAGCTCAAACGGGATATAGTCGGCGATGATTGTCACGGTGTTGGGGTTGTCCGGGCTACGGAAGGCATAGACATCGGTGTTATCCGCCAGCGGATCATAGCTGATCAGCGGCGCCTCACGATGGCTGCTTGCCAACGCAGATCCCACCGGCAGGCCCAGTACGAGGGCGGTCGAGAGGACGAGCGCGTTTCGCCATAGAAATGTTCGCATATACACTACCTCGGTTGGTTGAAGTTGACATGGCCGGAGAAGTCCGGTCCAGTTCGTATCCCGAAAGGGGATACCATCATGCTCAGAACAACCTACGAGATGGGGTAGTGTTTGGATTGCCTTTAAAAGATTGCGGCCTGATTCTGGCATATGGATCAGCTTGCCAATGATAATTTGGGGGCCTTTAAACTTGGTTCGCTCATGGTTCTCTCAGGAACCATATCGGTGACGATGCCCCCAATCCGAGCGGCATCCCCGAACGTTTGGGCCTATTCGGTGGATGTTACGTCCGATTTCGCGGGTGTCATCATGCGGAATGGTCCGTACGGTATCTCAACTTCAATCAGTGAGCATTATCAACATGAAAGCGATCAATCTTCTGTGCGTCGGAACCATGGCCCTTGGCCTGGCGGCGTGCAATATCGATTCCACCTCCCCTACAACGGCGCCTCCGGCCGCCACGATGGCGTTCAAGACCGGCGCCAAGTACGAGTATTCCTCCTATCATACCGATCCACAGACCTCTCAGAAGCAGGATACCTCCTCCCGGAGACGCGTCTGGACGCTGGTCAGCCCATCGGCAACGGTGCAGGGGCGGAGCGGCGTGGCGATCTATGTGGATAGCGTTTTCCAGGTCGGCGGACTCTTCGCCATCACCGATTCGGTCTATCTTCAGCAGCAGTCCGGGGGCAACGATATCTATCGCTATGCCTCGCTGATACCGGAGCTGGATGTCAGCGGCGTTCCGCTCTTCGATCTGGGAAAGCAGTGGATGCACGAGGCAAAGCTGAACGCAACCGTCGCCTCCTGGGCGGTCGGTAATGTGAGCGATACGCTCCCGATCCAGCTTAATATCCCCGGCTTGCAGACCGCGACGCTCGGCGTTGAGGATAACGTGGACTCCTCGCGGGTGGAAAATCTGACGATCAACGGAACCAGCTATGCAACCACCCGGACGGTGCATCGCCTTGCGCTGACGGTAAATCTCTATATCGGCACCGGCGCATTCACGGTCCCCATCAAGCTTCCGCTTGAATCGATCTACCGCCGCACCTGGATCTCCGCCGATCTTGGCGCAATCGTCAAGGAGGAGCGCGAGGCAAAGGTGTTGAACACTTCCTATTCCGGCAGCAATATCAATATCC
>JBDSJW010000106.1:0-13719 GCA_039917235.1 Kapaibacterium sp. (SeqCode)
CGATCGATCCGCGGACCGATATCTATTCAATCGGCATCACGCTCTTTGAGGCGCTTACCGCTCGCAAGCCGTTTGCCCGCGAGGAGGATACGCCGATGGCCTATGTGGAGGTGATCCAGGAGATCCTCACCAAGCCGCTCCCCGATCCTCGCGCGTTCTATCCCGCCATCTCCCCCGATGTTGTCAGGCTTCTCAACAAGGCAACCGCCAAGGACCCGGCCGACAGGTTCCAGAGCTGCGCGGAATTTCTCGGGGCGCTGGAGATCGTCGATTCCTCCGTTGCCGTCCCTCCGATTGCCTCTCCTTCCGCCGCGTCGTCGCCAACGGTGGTGGTTCCCAGGACCGCCGCCGCCGCCGGAGCACGCGTATCGGAGCCGACGGTTGCCCGTTCCGCCGGACCGGCGCCGACCGGCACAACGGGAGCCGCGCGGCCGGTGATCCGCCAGGAGCCGCCGAAGAGGAGCGCGATGCCGTGGATTCTTCTGGCGCTGGTGGTGCTAAGCGTCGGGGGATACTTCGGCTATCAGGAATATCTCAAACGGAACAGCAGCCCCGTCACGCATCTTACCGATGCCGACGCGATGCGGATTTCCCGCTCGGTGGCCGCCGATACCAAGCAGTACCAGATGTCCGGCAACGCCGGCGCGCTTGCATCGCTTTTCGACGAGAAGAACGTGGAGTTCTTCAAGCTGAAGCGGGCCACGCGCGACCAGATCAGGACCGATATCGCCAAGCTCACCAGCACGATTGCCAGCACCGAGCAGTTTGATATCACCGTAAAGCGGGCAAGGGCGCTGGATGATTCCACCATCGAATCGGAATGGGTCATCGCCTACCAGCGGACCAAGAACGATGGATCGATCCTCCGCGGATCAACATCGAACCTCACCCGCCTGCATCTTACCGATGGGCAGTGGCTGATAACATCGCAGCGGGAGAACTGGACGCAGCGGAACAACGTCCCACCCCCTCCGAAACCGAAGGCCGATTCCATCGCCGCGGCCGACAGCGTAAAGCACCCGCAGACCCCCTCCGCAGATGATGATCGCGACGCAAAGTTCGACGTTGTGCGGGCGTTTATCACCGGAGTTACCGGCGGCGACGCGCTTGCAACATGGAACCGGATGACCACCGGAGCGCTGAAGACCTCCGACGAGCAGTCGCGGTTCCTGAGCAATTTTTCCGGCAAGGGGTTTGACCTTCTCGATGTCTCCACCAGCGGCGACGCGATCATCGCCCGGCTGGCGCATGAGGAGGGGAAGGGGATTCAGAATATCGTCCGCGTGCAGTGCAGGCTGGTGAACGAAGGGGGAGGATACAAGATCACGGAGCTTCGCATAAACCCGTGAAGCTGAACATGTCAACGTAGTCGCCGGGAAAACTATCGTGTCCACACCCATAGATAACGAGGAAAGGAAGGGGGCCGGCTTTCAGGTCGGCACCCGCACCGATATCGGCAAACGGAGAAAACGGAACGAGGATTTTCTCGATGTCCGCTCCGTGCCGCAGGGGATGCTCATGGTTGTCTGCGACGGCATGGGAGGCCCCGGCAACGGCGATCGCGCCAGCCGCCTGGCGGTGGAGGCGTTCATGGATGGGCTGGCTCCGGAGGAAAGCCCGGAGTCGCTTCTCAGAAACGGCGCGATGCGGGCGGGGCAGGCGATTATCAGGGAAATTGTTCTGCACCCGGAACTTGCCGGAATGGGAACCACGATGGTGGCGGCCGTTGTGCGGGGGGATCACGCAACGGTGGCGAACATCGGCGACAGCAGGGCATATCTGATGCACAACGGGCATCTCTCCCGCGTCTCGCGCGATCACTCACTGGTTGGCGAGATGGTGGAGCGCGGCGAGATTACCGAGGATGAGGCGGCGCGGCATCCCCGGCGGAATATCATCACCCGGGCGCTCGGCGATCATCAGGTTATTCCCGATATCTTCGAGATCGATTTCAGCACGGGGGATATGCTTCTCCTTGCCACCGACGGGCTGCACGGCATGATCAGCGACGCGCGGATCGCCGACGCGCTTGCCAGTGATGACGACATGAGCCGGATCTGTGACCTTCTGGTGCGGCGAGCGCTGGATGCGGGGGGTGACGACAACGTCACCGTTGCGCTGATAACTCCCGGCGCCGGACGGGTCCGAACGGACGTCCCCACCGATCCGGGGTCGCATGCCGAAAAAAAAAAGGGGACCACGATCGGTAGGATCATAGCGGCGGTGGCTATCGCGGGGGCGATTGTGGCGGCGTGGATCATCCTCGGGCATCCCTTCGCCCAACAGACGATGACGGGCCCGGGGACGGGCGATACGGCCGGTGTGACCGGGACATCGGATTCCTCCGGTTGGCTTGATACCAGCAGCTACGCACCGCGGAACATCGATTCGCTCCATCCCGGTGATACGCTTCCCCGATAGTTCCGGGAATTCCTCCCCGGCTGATCTCTCATCCGGTTCGTCAACAACACGATATTCGACAATGGCACGACAAGGCAGACGGAGCCTCCTCGATACGCTTTTTCCCAAGGGGGACGCAAAGAAGAAAACGAGCGAGATGATCGATCGCGGTCTCGACGCTCTCCGCGCGGCCCGCGATGAGCGCGCCCTCTCGGCCGGCGCCGCAACGCTTGTCCCGTCGCGTCTGGAACTGCGCCTTCCGCAGATCCGGTACGACGAGCTGGCGGAGATGGGGGCGGTGCGGGATATCGAATATTTCTTCAACGATGAGCTGATGAAGGATCTGGCCTCGGACCGGCTCCGCACCTTCGGCGATCATCCCGTCTATATCACCATCGCCGCCGATACATCGCTCCAGCCGAACGAGATCTACGCCGCCATCCTCCGTCCCGATGATGGGAAGGAGGAGGAGCATGATTTCTCCGCCGGACGCCACGCCGCTCCCGACCGGACCAGCGTGCTTGGCGAGGAGCCTCCGGTCTCCTGGAACCCGGCCCCCGCGCCATCCGCCGGGCTGCTGAGGATTATCGTCAAGGGGAACGGGAAGGTGCGGGAGCGCCTGCTGGAGGGGCGGCGCTGGATTATCGGCCGGCAGGGGAGCAGCGGGCGGACGCTGCCGGATGGATTTCTGAAGGTTGATCTGGATCTGCCGCCGACCGTCTCGCGCGAGCAGGCGAGGATCGATCTGATCGCCGACGACAGGATGCGCGTGGAGAGGATCGGCAAGGCGCCGATGCTCCTCGGCGGTGGCGAGTCGCTGCCCGAGGGGGAAAGCCGTCTCCTTCCGGTCGGCGCCACATTTACGATCGACGATCATCAGATCACGATCTGTCGATGAGGATTTTTTCGTTGAAGTCCTTCCCGCGATACGCCCACGTTATCGACACAGCATGGCACTGACCACACTCTTCGGCACCGCCCAGCTCAGGCTTCAGGGGGCGCTGAGCGATAATCTTGACGCGCGCGGAGGAACGCCCCGCGCGCCGAACTTCGTGGTGGTGACGTTGAGCCGGGAGGGCTTCCAGCGCGCGCATTCCGGGACGCTGGAGGATGAACGCGAGCGCTTCCGTCGCGACATGGAGGGGGGGATGCGGGGATTTGTGGCATCGCACGGATGGATTATCGGCGGGAGCGGGACGCTCTTTATGAACATCATCGTAAAGGAGATGGGGGAGGATTGCACGGTGGAGGCGGCGATCGCCAGAAGCGTCTGCGCGCTGGAGGTGCGGGATGATCGCGGCGCGCGCGCGGTGGATGTTGGGAGCAATCCCACGATCATCGGTCGCGAGCATACGCCGCATCCCCGGGGATTTGTGCCGGTGCATGATGGCCGCCGCCACTTCTCGCGGGAACATCTCCTCCTGACATATTACGATCTCAATCTTCATCTCCGTTGTTCGGGGCGCAACCCCACAACCCTGAACGGCGCGCCGCTGCCGGAGTCGGGGGCCGTGCTACGGCGTGGCGATGTGATAGCATGCGGCGAGTGCTCGATTGCCGTGAAGGAGATCCGGCGGGGGGCGCATGGCTGATCGTTGCAATATCTCCCAAACCAATCTTTCCCGAACGGGGCCGCGATTTTACAGGCGCTGAGCGTGATCCCATGAACGATATCATTGCATACTACGACGAGCTTTCCCCCCGCTACGATGCCGACAGGTTCGGCAATTCCTACGGGCGGATGGTGGACGCGGAGGAGCGGGCGATTCTCCGCCGGTGGCTTGCGCCGCATGTTGGCGGGCGCGTGATCGATCTGGGCTGCGGCTCCGGGCGGTTTCTTGATCTGGCGACCGAGGGGATTGATCCAAGCTCCGGCATGGTAAGCGTTGCCCGCGCGAAGTTCCCCGGCAAAACCGTCCATCACGGTTCGCTCGCCGATCTTCCCGACGGTGGCGCTCCCATCGCCGCCATCTTCTCGATGCACGTTGTCATGCACCTGCCGCCGGATGAAGTGCGCTCCATCATCAGCCACGCGGCGCGGCTGCTCCGTCCGGGAGGATCGTTGATATTCGATGCCCCGTCGGCGCTGCGGCGGCGGCTTACGGGGCACCGTCAGGAGGGATGGCACGGCGCCACCGCCCTTTCCCCGCGCGACGTGCTGGCGATGGCCGGTGAGAGGTGGCGGATGAAGCGACGGCGCGGGATTCTTGCGCTGCCGGTTCATCGCATCCCGGCGCGGCTCCGTCCGGCGTTCCGCGCGGTTGATCTGCTGATCGGCGGGAGCGTGATAAAGGATATGGCATCGTATACGATGTTTCATCTGGAGCGCGCCTGATGAAGAGCATGCTTCGCGATATACGGCGCCGTGGCTGCGAGGTCCGGAGGTTTCTCGTCGATACGGTTTCCGGCAATCGCGCGCGGTTTGCCATCGCTATGGGAGGGGCGGGGGAGGAAGCCCGCATCATGCTTGAGCAGAGCATCACGCAGTCCGATCATGTGGAGGCGAAGCTGCACAACATGGCCCTTGCCGCCTCGGCGATCAATGGCGTCACGCTTCCAACCGACGGCATCTTCTCCTTCTGGCATATGGTGGGGCGACCCTCCGCCGCGCGCGGGTTTCTGCCGGGTCGCTCGCTTCTCGGCGGCCGTCTGGCGCTTGATTACGGCGGTGGTCTCTGCCAGCTTTCCGGCGTCCTCTATCATCTGGCGTTGCAGTCAGGGCTGAGGGTGATAGAGCGGCATCCGCATACGCTCGACATCTATACCGAGGAGGAGCGTTATACCCCGCTCGGCTCCGACGCGGCGGTGGCTTATGGCTTCAAGGATCTCCGCTTTGTGAACACGCATCCCTTTCCGGTCGCCCTCAGAATCGATATCGGCGCCGATACGGTGGCAGGTTTCTGCTGCGCGCCGCTGCCGATTCCGAAGCGCGATATCGAGTTCCTCCGTGTGCGGGCGGCGAGCGGGACAAGCGTTGTGGAGACGTGGCGCACGGCGCCGGACGGCGGCCGGGAATTGATAGCCACATCGCGTTATGCCGTTGAAACCCGACAATTATCCAATGCCAGTAGCCATATAGAATGATGCCGATCTCCCTTTCTCATATCCTCCTGATCCTCTGGGGAGCCCTGATCCTGATCCTTCTCTTCCAGTACGGGGGCGTCTTCGAGAGCCTGCGGGCGCTGAAGGGCTATGGCGCCAGGGTGGTGCTGGGGATTGCCGCGCTGGGAGCGCTGGGGGGGCTGCTCTACCGATCGACAGCGTATATGACGCCGGAGCGCGAGCGGTGGATCACGCACGGCAGAGTTCCGGGGGATTCGATCTCGCTCGGCTACGACGACAAGAGCCGGTTCCGGTCGCTGGCGCAGCCGCTTGGGAAGATTCTCGATCGCAACGGCGCGATGCTGGCGGGGTACAAGCTGAGCGGACATCTCCGCAGAACCTATCCGGGTGGCGGCGCGACGGCGCATATCGTCGGCTACTGGACCGGGCCGCTGCGCGACGGGGTCGGCGTGGAGAAGGCGCTGACGATGGTGAACGATTCCCTCCGCGACGACATGCCGCACGACGTAAGCCTTTCGCTCGATCTCCGGTTGCAGCGTGAGGCGCTGGCGGCGCTGGGGAACGATATCGGCGCGATTGTGGTGATGGACGCATCGAACGGCGAGGTGCTTGCCGCCGCCAACAACCCGACGTACGATCCGAACAGCATCTGGAGCGATCAGGCGTGGAAGCGCTTTGTTGTGGATACCATCCGGCGACCGCTGACATCGCGGGCGATCAAGGATAATTTCTCCCCCGGATCATCGATCAAGCCGTTTGTGGCGGCGGCGGCATATCATCTCAACGCCGCGCTGCCGGAATCCAACGGCTTTGTCTGCACCGGCAGTTACGTCCCGATCCCGAATACAAAGCCGATCACCGAGCATGGTTCCGCTCACGGCGCCGTGGATATCGCGCGGGCGATGCGCTACTCCTGCAACATCTACTTCTCAAAACTCGCCTACCAGATCCTCGGCTTCGACGCCACGAAAAGCTATTTCGACGGGATCGGCTTTGACGAACGGCTCCGCTGGAACACGGGGATTTTTCTGAATGAGTACGCCACGCTTCTGCCGGCGCGGAGCTGGGTGCGGGGGAGGGATGAGATCGCGAAATCCCGTCTGGGAATCGGGCAGGCATCGGTCAAGACAAACCCGGTTCATATGGCGACGATGCTTGCGGGGATTGCCAACGGCGGGCTCTTTCTCCGTCCGACGCTTGAAGTTGGTCGCCCCCCCGACACGCTTAAATGGCGGATGGATAACGGCACGGCATCGCGCGTGGAGGCGCTTCTGCGCGAGCCGCTGCTTCCGGGCGGAACGGCGGCCGGAGCGTTCGGCGGGCCGATTGCGCGGGGGATCACCATCTTCGGCAAGACCGGAACGGCGGATATGGAGCCGGATGGGCGGGAGCCGTCGTGGTTTATCTCGTACGGCAGGAAGAACGGTCGGGCCTATGCCGTGGTGGTGGCGATTCAGAATCGTCGCGGGCTGTTCGCCGGCTCCCTCAACGCGCCGATGGCGCGGAGGATGTACGAGGCGCTGGATGGGTTCGGATATTATAAAGCGGCTGCGGCTCCCGCTCTGCCAGTGCGACCGCAGGAGAAGAAGAAGCGGTAGCGATGGCTTGACATTCGTTTCAACCCGGCATTGCTATCCGGTTCCTTCCGTGCTATTTTGATTCCCAATGTATCGCGCATCCATCATACTTGCGACCGTTGTCGCGCTGCTGATAGGCTCCATCGGATGGCCGGTCTCGCTCTATGCGTGCGAGATGGCGAACCTCCGTGGCTCCGTCAAGGTCGCGTGCCCGATGTGCAGCGCCGCCTCCGCGAAGGCGGATGACGGGAAGGATTGCCATCGATCCGAACGGAAGTCCCCCTGCTGCCGGAAGCAGCACGCGGTTATCCACGCCGACACCACGGCCACGATGCTGACCGCGATATCGTTTACGCCGCTCCTCGTCGCGCTTGTCACGTTTCTTGTTCCGGGAATCGATCGTCATGCAATCGACGCGCATGGCCGTTTCTGGATAGATCATCCACCTCCGCTGCCGCATCACGCGCAGGCCTCATACCTGTTCAACTCCACGTTCCTGATCTGATACCCACCCGCATCGGGCATCGGTAAGCTCCGTCGCGCGCGCCAATCAGCGCACGATTCGGCGAACCGTTACGTCCGCATCCTCCATTTCATAGCCTCGTTCAATCAGCGCGTTGCAGCGCCTCCGTCGCATCCATCCGCGTCCGGGCATTCTCCGGCCCGCGGGGCGATGCGCCCAATCAATGTGTCAGTGACCCGGAATCACATTCAGGGAAGTCAGGATATGAGAACCAGTCGATCCATACAGTCGCGGGTGTGGGGGATGAGCCTCCTGCTCCTCTGCGCGGCATCAATCCATTCCTCCGCTCAAACGCTCGACTCGCTGGTCCATCTCGCGGTCGGGAGACATCCATCGATTGAGGGGGCGCGGATCGCCATCCGTCAGGCGGATGCGCGGGCGCGCGGGGCGCTTGCATGGGAGCCGCCGAAGGTGGGGCTTGATATCTCCATGCTTCCTCCATCCAATCCAAACCCGTTTGCCCGTGGCGAGACCATGCTGATGGTGGAGCAGGCGATACCGGTCTTCGGGCGCAACCAAGCGATGGCGCGGGCGGAGGGGATCGGCGCCGATATCGGCAGGGAGGAGGTGCTGAAGGCGGAGCGTGAACTGCGCGGGCGGGTGGAGCGGGAGTATTACACGCTCTGGCTGCTGGACCGTCGCGACGAGGTGAATATGAAAAACCGCGAGCATGCGGATCTGCTGGCGAAGACCGCCGAGACCCGCTACGCCAACAACCGCGGGACGCAGTCGGAGGTCTACACCGTGAGCATCGAATCCGAGCGGCTGCTGATGGAGGAGAAGGAGATAGCGGAGGAGCGGACCGAATCGCTTGCGCGGCTGAATCTTCTGCTTGGTCGGCCCGAGGGGACGCCGGTGGAGATTCCGGGGGTGTTGCCGATGCCGGAGCTTCCGCCGTTCGATTCGCTTGCATCGGCGATCGACGGGCATCCGGCGCTTCGGGAGATGGAGCGGATGGCGGCGATGTCCGGCGCGGAGGCTGACGCGCAGCGGGAGATGCTGAAGCCGATGCTGATGCTCCGCGGGGGCATCGGCTACATGCCTGAGGGGCATCCGGTGCGCGAGGGAAATATCTTCTCGATGTCCACTGAATCGATGATGGGGATGGAGCCGCACGTGGAGCATGTGGCGCTGGCGGTGGGGGCGATGATCTCCATCCCCCTCGCATCCTGGTCGCGGTCGGGGCCGGAGAGTGCGGCGGAAGTCCATACGCTGGAGGCATCGCGGAAGCTGCTGGAGCGGGAGGCCATGCGGACCGACATGCTGGCGGAACTGCGGTCGGCATATTCCAGGGCGCGACGGGCGGCGCTTCGGATCAGCTTCTATAAGCAGACGCAGCTTCCGCTGCTGGATCGATCGCTTGAATCGGTTATTGCCGATTACACCGGCAATCGCGCCACATTCGCCGCGGTGATCGACGCCTACCATATGTCGATGATGGCGGTGATGGACCTCTACATGCAGGAGATGGAATACGCCATGGCGCTCTCCATGATCACCGAACTGACCGGAGGCCGGCCATGAGCGCGATTGATAACCGCGAGCTTCCAAGCGATGAAACAAAGGGGCCGGATCACAAGTCCGGTAACGGGCGACGATTGGCGATCATCATCATCGCAATCGTCCTGGCGCTCTCTATCGGCGTCGCCGCCTACATTCTGCGCCCGTGGGAAAGCAGGACCGATGTGCATGTTCACACAACAGCCGGCACGAAATACACTTGTCCGATGCACCCGCAGATCATACGGGACCAGCCGGGAGAATGTCCCATCTGCCATATGGAACTGGTCCCCGTCCGCGCCACCGAAGCGACGAGCGATACGGGCATCCGGGCAATCGCAAAGCCGGGGGCCGATGCGCTCAGGATAACGCCGGAGGGGAGGATTACGGCGGAGGTAGGCACGGTGCGGGCCACGTATCGCTATCTGTCCGTCGGGATCGATGCGGCGGCCGCCGTTGATTACAACGAGGGGACGCACAGGGTGGTGTCGGCGCGGTATGGCGGGCGGATCGAGCGGCTGTATGTGCGGGAGACCGGGCAGATGGTGGCTCGCGGCGCGCCGCTGATGGAGATCTACAGCCCCGAGCTTGTCACCGCGCAGCAGGATTATCTGATCGCCCGCGACGCCCGCAATCTTCATCCCGGCATGGGGGTTGGCGGCGATGGCGATTCCGAGGAGCGGATGCGGGAGCGGTCGCGCAGGCTGGCGGAGGCATCGCGCAAGCGTCTGGAACTGCTTGGCATGTCCGCGGCGCAGATCACCGCGCTGGAGGGGCACGGGGAGGTGGCCTATACAACCACCGTCTTCTCGCCGGAGTCCGGCGTGGTGCTGAAGCGGGGCGCCACGGAGGGGGCGTATGTGGCCGAGGGGGCGATGCTGCTGGAACTTGCCGATCTCTCATCGGTCTGGGTGATGGCGAATGTGAGCGAGGCCGATATAAACCGACTGAAGCTGGGGATGATGATGCGCGTCTCCGCACCGGCGCTGAACGGCGAGCATCTGGAGGGGAGGGTGGATTATATCTATCCGGTGGTCGATCCCGAAACCCGCACCGTCCGCGTGCGCGGGCTTTTCGCCAACCCGAGGCTCCTTCTGAAGCCGGGGATGTACCTCTCGGCGACGATCAGCATTCCATCCAGGGATCTGCTCGCGGTCCCGGCGGGGGCGGTGATCAGGACCGGCCGCCGCGATCTTGTCTACGTGGAGGTGGGGACCAATACATTCGAGCCGCGCGAGGTGACGCTGGGGCTGAAGGATGGCGACTATTACGAGATCGCCGGCGGGGATCTGAAGGAGGGGGATAACGTGGTGGCGGAGGGGGGATTTCTTCTCGACTCCGAGAGCCGGTTGAGCCTCCCGGCCGGCAGGCAGGCGGCGGGCGGGACGGAGGAATCGCGATGATAGAACGCATTATCGAATGGAGCGCGAACAATCGCCTGATGGTGATTCTCCTCTTCCTGGTGATTGCCGGCGCCGGCATCTGGGCGGTCATCACCACGCCGGTCGATGCCATTCCCGATCTCTCCGAAAATCAGGTGATCATCTTCTCCGAATGGATGGGGCGCTCGCCGAAGATCATCGAGGATCAGGTGACTTATCCCATCGTCACCACGCTTCAGGGGCTGCCGGATGTGAAGGCGGTCCGCGCCAACAGCATGTTCGGCATGAGCTTCGTCTTTGTGATCTTCAACGACAACGTCGATCTCTACTTTGCGCGGACCCGCGTGCAGGAGCGCCTGGGGGCGGCGCAGGCCAAGCTCCCGGCGGGCGTCACCGCCACGCTTGGGCCGGACGGCACCGGCGTGGGGCATATCTTCTGGTATACGGTGGAAGGTGGCGGCTACGATCTTGGCGCGCTCCGCTCGATTCAGGACTGGTTTATCCGCTACAAGCTTGCATCGGTGGATGGCGTTGCGGAGGTGGCATCGATCGGCGGTTTTGTGCGGCAGTATCAGATCGACGTGAACCCTGAGCTGATGCGCTCCTACGGCGTCACGTTCGATGAGATTATCGCGGCGGTGCAGCGCTCCAACAACGAGGTCGGCGGAAAGCTGCTGGACGTTGCCGGAGCGGAGTTCTTTGTGCGGGGGGAAGGCTATATCAGCGGTCGTGGCGATATCGAGCGCATCACCATTGCCACCAGAAACGGCGGGCTTCCGATCAGGCTTGATCAGATAGCCACGGTGCAGCTTGGCGGGGAGATCCGGCGCGGGTCGCTGGAGAAGAACGGGAACGGCGAGGCGGTCGGCGGGATTATCGTGATGCGCCAGGGGGAGAACGCGGCGAAGGTGATCGAGCGGGTGAAGTCGAAGATCACGGAGATCAGCCCCGGCCTGCCTCGCGGGGTGAAGATCGTTCCAAGCTACGACCGGACGCCGTTGATCCGTGCCGCCGTCGGCACGCTGGAGAGGACGCTGGTGGAGGAGGCGGTCATCGTCACGCTGGTGGTGCTTCTCTTCATCTTTCATGTACGGAGCGCGCTCCGCATTCTGATAGAGATTCCCGTCTCGGTGCTCTGCGCCTTTCTCCTGATGCGTCTGGCCGGCATGGCCTCCAACATCATGTCGCTTGGCGGCATCGCGCTGGCGATCGGCGTGGTGGTGGATTCATCGATCGTGCTGGTGGAGAACGCGCACAGGAATATCGCGGAGGCGCAGCGGGAGAACGCGCATCTGACGCGGGACGATTATTTTCGGCTGGCGGTCCTTTCGGCCAAGCAGGTCGGTCGGGCGATCTTCTTCTCCGAGGCGATCATGGTGATCTCCTTCCTGCCGGTCTTTCTGTTGCAGGGGGAGGAGGGGAAGCTGTTCCACCCGCTGGCGTGGACCAAGACGTTTGTGATCGCCTCATCGGCGATCGCCGGCATCACCCTTGTCCCGATGCTGATGACGCTTCTGATGCGCGGGAAATTCCGGCCGGAGAACCGGAACCCGGTGATGCGCTTCTTCCATCGGCTCTACGAGCCTGTTCTCTCCTGGTGCCTCCGCTGGCGAAAGACGACCATCGCGCTGAACCTTCTGGCGCTTGTCGCCACAATCCCGCTGATCCTCTCCACCGGCTCCGAGTTCATGCCATCGCTGGACGAGGGCTCGATTCTCTTTATGCCGATCCTCCTGCCGAACGCTTCGATGGCGGAGGTGAACCGTGTGATGAAGGTGCAGGACAGCATCATCGCCCGCTATCCCGAGGTGGAGCATGTGCTCGGCAAGGGGGGGCGCGCGGAGACGGCGACCGATAACGCCCCGGTCTCCATGATCGAGACGATCATCCTTCTCAAGCCGCGCGAGCAGTGGCGGCCGGGCGTTACCAAAAGCAGCATCACCGCCGATCTTGATCGCGAGCTTCAGATACCGGGCGTCCGCAACGGCTGGACGCAGCCGATCATCAATCGCGTCAACATGCTTTCCACCGGCGTCAGGACGGAGCTTGGGGTGAAGATCTACGGCGATAATCTCGATTCGCTGGAGGCCTACGCCATCCGCGCGGAGAATATCCTCAACAACATCCCCGGCGCCGCGGACGTGGCGGCCGACAGGATACAGGGGGGATCATTCCTCGATATCACCGTCGATCGCGACGCCGGCGCCAGATACGGACTTGCCATCGGAGACGTGCAGCGGCTGATAGAGACGGCGATCGGCGGCGAGAATATCGCGCAGGTGATCAGCGGTCGCGAGCGCTATCCGATACGCGTCCGCTACAGCCGCGAGCTTCGCGATAACGTGGAGGATCTCAGAAATATCCTTGTGCCGATAGGCCGGGGAACCAGGGCAGCCACCGCATCCGCGGGGAACGCGGGGGATGCCTCGATGAACGGCGGATCGATGGGAAACAGCGCGATGAGCGGTGGCTCCATGAACGATGGCGGCGCGCGTGGCGATGCGGCTATATCGGCAACCGGAAGCCGCGCGGCCGGCGGCGAAATGACACGTGGCATGAGCAGCTCCATCTCGGCGCTGACCGGAACATCGACCGAGGCATTTGTGCGACTTGGGGATGTGGCGAAGATCACGCTTGCCCCCGGCCCGGCGATGATCTCATCGGAAAACGGGCAGCTCCGGTCGGTTGTCTTCCTCAACGTTCGCGGTCGCGACATGGGGAGCTTTATCGACGAGGCGCGGAGGACGCTGGACCAGCGGCTTGGGCTTCCGGCCGGTTACACCTACGAGTGGAGCGGCCAGTACGAGAACAAGGCGCGCGCCGAGCGGACGCTGGCGATCGTGATCCCGATCGTTTTCCTGGTGATTTTCCTGATGCTCTATCTGACCATGCACGACTGGAAGGAGGCGGGGGTGGTGATGCTCTCAGTGCCGTTCGCGCTGATCGGCGGAGTCTATCTGATGTCGATCCTGGGCTACAACTTTTCGGTGGCGGTCTGGGTCGGCTTTATCGCCCTCTACGGCATCGCCGTGCAGACGGGGGTGGTGATGGTGGTCTATCTCCATCAGTCGCTGGACCGGATGCTGGTGGAGAGAGAGAACGTTACGCACGATGATCTTCACGCCGCCACGATGCGTGGTGCCGTGCAGCGCCTCCGTCCCAAGCTGATGACCGTCTGCACCGCGCTCCTCGGCCTTGTGCCGATCATGTTCTCGGCCGGCGTGGGGAGCGATGTGATGAAGCCGCTGATAGCCCCGATGATCGGCGGGCTGTT
>JBDSJW010000107.1:0-5408 GCA_039917235.1 Kapaibacterium sp. (SeqCode)
GGGGTGATTGAGCGGATAGGATCGCAGGCGTTGATCAGTTTCGAGAATGTGGAAGGGAAGATCGTCCGCACAGCCCAGCCGATCCGGGATCATCGCGGCGCGATTGACGCGGCGCTCCGGTGGCTGGTTTCCGAGGATGCCGGGATCGAGGGGATCAGCTCCCTCGCGGCGATTCATGCCGTTGGGCATCGCGTGGTGCATGGAGGGGAGAAGTTCACCAGCTCCACGCTGATCACGCCGGAGGTGATCAAGGGGATCGAGGAGTGTATTGCGCTGGCGCCGCTGCACAACCCGGATAATCTTCGCGGGATCCGCGCCGCCACGGAGATCTTCGGCCCCGGCATTCCGCAGGCGGTGGTGTTCGATACCGCCTTCCATCAGTCGATGCCGGAGTCATCCTATCTCTACGCCCTCCCCTACCAGCTCTACCGGCGCTACAAGCTGCGCCGCTACGGGTTTCACGGGACGTCGCATCGCTATATCGCCTATCGCTATCGCACCCTGCTTGGCATTGCAAAGGATGCGGTCAACGTGATCACCATCCATCTTGGCAACGGCTGTTCCGCCACCGCCGTCAAGGGAGGAAGGTCGCTTGATACATCGATGGGGCTTACGCCGCTGGAAGGGCTGGTGATGGGGACGCGCTCAGGGGATATCGATCCGGCGATCATCGAGTATCTGATGTCGATGGAGGGATTCGGCATCGAGCAGGTGGATGCGCTTCTCAACAAGCAGTCGGGGCTGCTTGGCATCAGCGGGCTGACCAACGATATGCGGGAGCTGCTGGCGGAGGAGCGGGAGAATGGCGACCGGCGGGCGCGGCTTGCCATCGAGATATTCGTGGGGCGCGTCAGAAAATATATCGGCGCATACCTGGCAGAGATGAATGGCGCCGACGCCATTCTTTTCGCCGGCGGGATCGGCGAGAATTCGGCGGAGATCCGCGCCCGCATCTGCCGCGATATGAGTTGGTGCGGGCTCCGGCTGGATGAGGCACGGAACGCAAATCTGACTGCCGGTGCCGAGGGGGAGATCAGCGCCGACGGCTCCACGCTCCGCGCCTACGTGATCCCGACCGATGAGGAGCTGCTGATTGCACGCGACACCGTTCGTCTGGTGGAGCGGGCGGATCTGCCGCGATAATCACGGCGGCGAGGCATCCCCGTCGCCGGTTGAACAATCCAATGGGAACTTTGTGATATGAAGCACTCCAACGGGCACCGCGCCGCATTGGCATCGTGACGGAGCCGGGCGTTCCCGCGGCCCTCCGGCATCATCCTGATTTCCGAAGGTTATGGATCGGGCAGAGCATCTCGCAGCTCGGCTCCCATATTACGCGGGCCGTGCTGCCGATCATCGGGGTGACGCTGCTTGCCGCCACGCCGGCCCAGATGGGGATGCTCACCGCCATCGGGACAGCGCCCGTGCTGCTGGCGGGGCTCTTCGCGGGTGTCTGGGTGGACCGGCTGCGCCGCCGTCCAGTGATGATCATCTCCGATCTTGCGCGTGCCCTGCTGCTTGGGATGATCCCCGTCGCCGCCGCGTTCGGAATGCTGCATATCGGGTTGATCTACTGCGTGACGTTTATCGCCGGCATCTTCTCGGTCTTCTTCGATCTGGCTGATCTCTCCTTCCTTCCATCGCTGATCCCGCCCGCCCGGCTGGTGGAGGCCAACAGCAGACTCCGCGCCAGCGAGTCGATCGCCGAGATCGCCGGCCCCGCCATCGCCGGAATACTTCTCAGGGCCATCACCGTTCCCTTCGCCATTCTCGCCGATGCCATCTCATTTCTGGCGTCGGCGTTCTTTATCGCACGGATACGGACACCCGAGGAGCCGGCCCCGGTGCCGGAGAATCCTCAACTGCGACGGGAGATTGTCGAGGGGTTTCGCCTGGTCCTCTCCATGCCGGTTCTCCGTTCCGTGATGGCTGGAAGCGGCGCGTTCTATTTCTTCGGGAGTTTTATCGGGGCGCTCTACTGGTTCTATACCATCCGCCTGCTCATGCTTGATCCGATCATCGTTGGGGTGCTCATTGGTCTTGGAGGGGTGGGAGCGCTGGGAGGCGCGGCGATTGCCGGTCGCGTCGGCAATCGGTTGGGAGCCGGCATGTCGATGATCCTGTCGCTCTTCCTGTTCGGCGCGGTTAACCTTCTCCTTCCGCTGGCGGGAGGCGCGATTCATTTCCGCGTGGGGCTTCCGGCGATTGCGCAGCTTGTGGGGGACTGCGTGCTTACCATCTACTTCATCAACGAAGTGACGGTGCAGCAGATTATGATTCCAAATCAGATGATGGGGCGGGCCGGTTCCGCGATGCGGATCACGGGGACGGGGCTGGGCGTTCTCGGGCTGCTGATCGGCGGGATTGTGGGGGAGTTTGCGGGAGTGCGGCTGACGCTTGCCGTCGGCGCGCTGGGGATTTGTCTGGCGGCCGTTGCCCTCCTCGCTTCCCCATTGCGCTCGATGCGTGTTCCGATTGATCCCACGCAATGAATTCCGCCCGTCAGTCCGTATATTTTTGGATTGATGATTACCCATGAACGCATGACAGAGGATAACCGACGTGAGATTCGCTTATAGAAAGGAGTTCGCGACCGAGCCGATCGCGGACGCGCTGGGAAGAAGGGGCTGGGAGATCGTGGTCACGGATCATCCCGGTGAGCTGGTGAACCAGGGGGAGGCCGATATCGCGCTGACGCCGGCGCTGGAGTATGCGCATGCCATCGGTGTGGTGGATTACGCGCTGGTCCCGGGGCTGGCAATCACCACGCGAGGCTTTGCCGGGCTGATGCGGCTGGTCTTCAACAAGGGACTTACCAGCTTTGGATCGATGGCGGTGAAGGATCCCGCGGCCGCGGAGATCGCGGTTGCCCGCATCGTCCTCTCCGAGAAACACAATATCGATCCGAAGATCGTGAAGGTTCCCGTCGATGCCTCGATTGCCGATATGCTTGCCGTTGCCGATTGCGCGCTGGTGGTGGGGGATGAGTCGATCTTCGCGGCGTCATCGCATACATCCGCGCTCGACCTGACCGATGAATGGGAGGATGCCGTGGAGGCCCCCCTCCCTTATATGGTCGCCTGGGGTCGCGTGGCGATGGTTGCGCAGGGAGCGCTGGATGATCTGACCTCCGCCCGCGATGAGGGGGTGCTGACGCTTGCCGATCGCGCGGCGCTCCATCCGCAATCGGCGCAGGCCAACGCGTTCTATCAGCGCTATCTTCGCGGGGAGATCGATTATACGATGGGGGAGTCGGAATATCAGGCGCTCGACGCGCTCTATCGCTATGCGTTCTATCATCTTCATATCCCCGATATCCCCGCCATCAAGCTCCTCCCCGATGGCGAGCCGGCCACCACGCCAACCCGTCCCGATGGCGGAGGGAAAACTCCCGGCGGGCCGTCCGCGCGGTAAGTAGCTGGGCTTTATATGCGCGCCGATCCATTCACATTAGCGGCTGTCACATGCGCTCTTTTGTTATCCTGCTCCTTCTCGCCACTGTCGCCACGCCGGCGGGGGCGCAACTGCTCCTGAAGAACGCGCGGATCGTTGATCCGGCCCGGCGGGAGATCTATTCCGGCGTCATCGTGATTAATAACGGGAAGATCACATCAATCCTGAAGGAAGCGCCGTCGGCCTTCAAGGGACGGGTGATTGATCTTGCCGGAAAGTGGGTGATCCCCGGCCTGAACGATATGCACGTTCACTCGTTCGGAAACCTGGCGCCGGGAAATCAGGTCCAGTATCTCGGCACCGCCGACGCCGCCAAAACCATGCTCTACGCCGGGGTGACGGGATTTCTCGATCTCTTCTCGCCGGAGGATCAGATCTTTCAATTGCGCGACGCGCAGCGGGCAAACGGCCTGCTTGCCGCCGATATCTACTGCGCCGGCCCGATCCTCACCTGCACCGGCGGCCACGGCACCGAGTACGGCCTGCCGACCCGCGTGATCAACTCCCCGGCCGAGGCAATCGCCACCGTGACCGACCTTGCCAAACGCCATCCCGACGTGGTGAAAATCGTCTACGATCATGCATTTACGCTTATGCCGACGATCGACCACGCCACAATGGAGGCGGCCGTGAAAACCGCGTCAAAGCTGGGGATACGGACGGTAATCCATATCGGCACATGGAAGGATGCGCGGGAGGCGATCGATGCCGGGGCCACCTGCATCACGCACATCTACGGCGCCGCCGATATCCCCGACGATCTTGTGGCGCTGATGGCGAAGAACCATCGCTACGAGTGCCCGACGATGACGGTGGAGAGCGATCTGATGAACATGTACCGCAATCCCGCGCTTCTCAATCGCCCCCTCCTGAGGGAAGTGGTCACCCCCGCGATCCTCGCCGCTTATGCTGACAGCACATCGCTCGATCCCCGCTGGAAGGGATTTCTCGCATGGCAGGCGGGGATGGGGACAAGCCTTTTCCATTCGGTGAAAAAGCTGGCCGATGGGGGCGTGCAACTGCTTGCCGGAACCGATGCGGGCAATCCCGGAACGTTCCAGGGATATTCCCTCCACAGGGAACTGGAGCTGATGGTGAAATCCGGCGTTTCCCCCTGGATGGCGCTGGCCTCGGCAACAACGACCGCGGGGGATTTTCTCGGCAGAAATTTCGGCATAAGCGAAGGGGCAATCGCAAATCTCGTCGCGCTCGATGCCTCGCCGATCGACGATATCGCCAACACGCAGAAGATCGCGATGGTGATCTATCATGGCGATATTGTGGATCGCCCGGCGCTTCTCCATCCGGCGTCGAAGCCGTGGACGGTGCGGGTGATCGATGATTTCTCCGATTCCGCGAGAAGCACGGTGGGAACGGTGTGGAGTCGTGATGTCGATGAAGGATCCCCCTCCACCATCCGCACCGAATATCGGAACGGTGCCATTCATGTCTCGGGAAACATGGCGCCAAATGCGGGCCGGCCCGGCTTCGCGGGGATTTCGCTGGAGCTGGATACAACCGCCACGCCGCTCGATGTGAGCAGTTTCACCGGCATCAGGCTCCGCATCAAATCGGCCAAGGGCGCGCTTGCGATGAAGGCGATGACGTTCGGCGTCAAGAACTACGATTTCCACGCGATGGCGATCGAGCCAACGTCCGATTTTCAGCAGATCGATATCCCGTTCGCGAGCCTTCGCCAGATATGGTCCGCGCAGGTTCCGTGGAGCGGAAAGGATATGCGCGGCGTGGCGTTCTGGGTAAGTGGTTTTGCGCCGACCGATTATGATTTCACGATCGATTCGATTGAGCTTTACACCGCCGGAAAATAATCGCGCGGCGCGTTTAACATCGCGGCGACCCGTTTGCGCGCCGCGATAGATCAATCAATAATCTCAATCAGCAATTCTCTTATGCCCAATCTGATTCTTCTCCGTCACGGCCAGTCGCAGTGGAAC
>JBDSJW010000108.1:0-5155 GCA_039917235.1 Kapaibacterium sp. (SeqCode)
ATGGCCGCCCGGCCCTGGCAACCGCGACCGCGGCAACTCCGGCCCCTGAAACAAAGGCCAAGCCGGAGGTTAAGGAGATGATTCCACAGAGCACTGTCATGTTGGCAAGGGAGGAAGCATGAGCACATCAGTCGCCATAGTCGGCATGGCCTGCCAATATCCTGATGCGGGTTCTCCGGCGGAGCTCTGGCGCAATGTGCTCGCGGGCCGTCGCGCGTTCCGGCGGATGCCCGCGGTCAGAATGAACCCGGCCGATTACCTCGCCGACGATCGATCGACCCCGGATACCAGCTACGTGCTGGAGGCGGCCGTGATCGAGGGATATGAGTTCGATCGCGTTCGATTCCGTGTCGCGGGGGGAACCTATCGCTCCGCCGATCTGGCCCACTGGCTTGCGCTCGATATCGCGTCGCGCGCCCTTGTCGATGCCGGTTTCCCGGATGGCGACGGGCTTCCGAAGGAGGGGACCGGCGTGCTTCTGGGGAACACGCTCACCGGCGAGTTCTCACGCGCCAACCTTATGCGCCTTCGCTGGCCCTATGTTCGTCGCGTGCTGGAGAGGGAACTGATCGATGCGGGATGGCCGGCGGCGCGGCGCGCGCGGTTTCTTGAGCGGATGGAATCGCGCTACAAGGAGCCGTTTCCGCCGATCGGCGAGGAGTCGCTGGCGGGGGGACTTTCCAACACGATCGCCGGGCGGATCTGCAACTACTTCGATCTGAAGGGGGGCGGCTACACCGTCGATGGCGCGTGCGCTTCCTCGCTGCTCGCCGTTGCCAATGCCTGTTCCGCGCTTGCGGCCGGGGATCTGGAGATAGCCCTTGCCGGTGGCGTCGATCTGAGCCTTGATCCATTCGAGCTGGTCGGCTTCGCCAAGACGGGGGCGCTTGCTCCCGAGAAGATGCGTATCTACGATGCCCGCTCCGCCGGTTTCTGGCCGGGTGAGGGTTGTGGTTTCGTTGTGCTGATGCGGACAGAGGATGCCATTGCCCAGGGAAAAAGGATCTACGCCGAAATCCGTGGCTGGGGGATCTCCTCCGACGGCAATGGCGGCATCACCCGTCCCGAGGTGGAAGGGCAGATCCTTGCGCTGAAACGTGCCTACCGTCGCGCCGGCTTCGGTGTCGATTCGGTGAGCTACTTTGAAGGACATGGCACCGGCACCAACGTTGGCGACGGCACCGAGCTTCAGACGCTTTCGCGGGCCAGACGTGAGGCTGGATCGGTAACCCCGGCCGTGATCGGCTCGGTCAAGGCGATTATCGGCCACACCAAGGCGGCGGCCGGCGTTGCCGGGTTGATCAAGGCAACCCTTGCACTTCATCACCAGATTCTCCCCCCAACCACCGGCTGCGAAACCCCGCATCCCGAGATGTCCGGGGAGTCGCCGGTGCTTCGTGCTCTCGGCGCCGGAATGATCTGGCCGGAGGATCAGCCTCTGCGTGCCGGCGTCAGCGCCATGGGCTTCGGCGGCATCAATGCTCATGTCGTGCTTGAGAGCCCCGTCCCGGACCGCCGCGCGCTTAACCCGCGCGAGGAAACGCTGCTGCGGTCGGCGCAGGATACCGAACTTTTTCTCCTTGGGGCCGATGGCGTGGCCGGGCTTCGTGCCTCCGTTGAGCGACTTATTGCCCTTACCCCTTCCCTCTCCCGCGCGGAGATTACCGACCTTTCCGAGCAGATGGCGCACGATCTCAGCGCCACCCGTGTTCGCGCGGCGATCATCGCGGCCACCCCGGCGGAACTGACCGAGCGACTTGTTCTGCTGCGGGGATGGCTTGATGAGGGGATTGCCCGGAGAGTCGATCTCTCCCGGAATGTCTTCCTCGGCGTTGAGGGAAGGGTGCCTCGTGTCGGGTTCCTCTTTCCGGGACAGGGCTCGCCCGCTCATCTTGATGGCGGCATCATCAGTCGCCGATTCCCCGCCGCGCATGAGCGGTATCGGCTTTCGGACCTCCCCACCTCCGGCGACGGCATCTCCACCGATATCGCGCAGCCGGCGATCGTCACGGCATCAATGGCCGCCCTCCGGCTTCTGGAGCGGTTCGGCGTGGAAGGGGCCGTGGGGCTGGGACACAGCCTGGGCGAGCTGACAGCGCTTCACTGGGGAGGGGCGTTCGATGAGGAAACGCTTCTGGAGATCGCGCGGGTTCGCGGCAGGGCGATGATGGATCTTGGCGCGCCGACCGGTGCCATGGCGGGCATAGCGGCGGGAGGGGAGGAGGTTTCCGAACTGATCGGCGGCGATCCGGTGGTGATAGCCGGGTTCAATTCCCCGCGCCAGACCGTGATCTCCGGTGATTCAATCGCCGTTGAACGGGTGATTGAACGTGCGCGCGCCCGCGGGCTTCACGCCACCAGGCTGCCGGTTTCCCATGCCTTCCATTCTCCGCTTGTGGCGGCGGCGGCGCTTCCTCTTGCTGAGGCGCTCGGCGGCCAGCGGATTATCCCGTTGCGGCGGCCGGTCTTCTCAACGGTTTCCGGCGGGCTTCTTCCGTCGAACGCCGATCTGCGCGATCTTCTTTTCCGGCAGATCACCCATCCGGTCCGTTTCAGCGAGGCTCTTGGAGAGGCCGCGAGGAATCTCGATCTGCTTATCGAGGTTGGGCCGGGGAATGTCCTCAGCGGGCTGGCGGGGAGCTTTGTCGATCTTCCGGTAATCCCGACCGATGCCGGCGGTCCCTCGCTCAGGGGGATGTTTCAGGCGCTCGGCGCCGTCTTTGCCCTCGGTGGCGATATCGATCATCGCGCCCTGTTCGCCGATCGTTTCGTGCGGCCGATCGATCTGGATCGCCCGCGCAGGTTCTTCGAAAACCCATGCGAGCTTGCCCCCGATATCGACAGATCATTCGAGCCGGAGCATCCGATTGAGGAGAGCGAATGGAACGTGCGGGAGGATATGCCATCCTACACCGCCGCCCTGCGCGAGCGGAACGGCTCGGCGCTTAACGGTGCGTCAGGCACAAGCGTATCGCCGAATGGCACCGTCACGACCCAGGCTGCTTTGGATGGTGCGGCTCCGGCGACCGAATCGGTGCTGGAGCTTGTGCGCGGCCTTGTTGCCGGGCATGCCGAGCTTCCGGTCAACGCCGTGAGCGATGACGATCGATTGCTTGGCGATCTCCATCTCAATTCCATTACCATCAGTCAGATCGTCGTGGAGGCGGCAAGGCGTATCGGCCTTCCCTCCCCGACCGCGCCGACGGAGTTTGCCAACTCCACGGTGATCGAGATGGCGCGCGCGCTTGAGGAGCTGCTGAACACCGGCGGCGTCGCCGATAAGCCGAAGGAGAAATGGCCGGCCGGAATCGAGCCGTGGGTGCGCGCGTTCGTGGATCGATACGTGCCGCTTCCGGCGCTTCCGGCGCCGAGAGCCGGCACGGGAAGCTGGCGGGTGCTTGCGCTGCCGGGCGATCCGCTCGCGGAATCGCTGACGGCGCGGCTGGCCGCCGTTGAGGGAACCGGCGTTGTGATTATCGCGCCGGAGCCGTTTGGTCGCGAGAGCGTTGAACTGCTTCTGGCCGGAGCGCGCGCCGTGGGGCACGGATCGGGGGCGTTTGTGCTGGTGGCGCGGGATGGGACTGCCGGGTTTGCCCGGACGCTTCATCTGGAGCGGCCATCGGTTGCGGTCAGCGTGGTGGAGCTTCCGCCTGATCATTCGAACGCAATGGAATGGATCGCCGCGGAGGCGGCAAACGCCGCGGGATATACCGAAGTGCGCTACGATGCCGCGGGGGGGAGGCAATCGCCCGAGCTGGTGATGATCCCGCTGGAAACCGGAGGACCGATCCCCCTGACCGGCGACGATCTGCTGCTGGTGACGGGGGGAGGAAAGGGGATCGCCGCCGAATCGGCGCTGGCGCTGGCCCGGGAGACCGGAGCATGGCTGATGCTGCTGGGTCGCTCAGAGCCGGAACAGGATGCCGAGCTTTCCGAGAATCTTGCCCGCATGGTCGATGCCGGAGTGCGCCACATCTACCTGCGTACGGACGTCACCGATGCCGTTGCCGTCGAGCGCTCCATCCGCCACGGCGAGGAGTCGCTCGGACGGAAGGTGAGCGCGTTCCTGCACGGGGCGGGGGCCAACGTTCCGCAGCTTATCGATGGGCTGGACCAGGCCGCGTTCGACCGCACGCTGGCCCCGAAACTCAACGGGGCACGAAACGTTCTGGCGTCGATCGATCCCGACCGGCTCAAACTCTTTATCTCCTTCAGCTCGATCATCGGGCGGACGGGACTTCGTGGCGAGGCCGATTACGCGCTGGCGAACGAGGAGCTTTCGCGCCTTACCGATCAATGGGGAATCGAGCATCCGGCCTGCCGCTGCCTCTCGATCGAATGGTCGATCTGGTCCGGCGTCGGCATGGGGGAACGGCTTGGCCGTGTTGAGGCGCTTCTCCGCGACGGCATCACGCCGATCACGCCGGAGATCGGGCTTGCAACGCTTCGGAACCTCCTGGCGACATCGCTGCCGGTCACGTCGGTGGTTGTTTCCGGTCGATTCGGCGAGCTTCCAACCGCGAAACTTGCCAAATCCGAACTTCCGCTCCTCCGATTTCTGGAAGAGCCAAAAGTCCATTATCCGGGGCTTGAACTGGTTGCCGAGGCAGCGCTTTCAGCCGATACCGACCCCTATCTGACCGATCACACCTTCCGGGGCCAGCGTCTGTTTCCCGCCGTCATGGGGCTGGAGGCCTTTGCACAGGCGGCTTCCGTGCTTGGGGAGAGGGTGGACAAGGGGATCATCTTCGAGAATCTTCGATTTGACCGGCCGATCATCGTGCCGGATGGGGAGAGCACACGCATACGGATCCTTGCGCTCCGGCGTGAGGATGGCGTCATCGACGTGGCGTTGCGGAGCGAGGAGACGGGCTTCCAGGCGGATCACTTCCGCGCGCGCTGCCTGTCGGCTACTGAGGCATCGGGCTCCCCGATTATTCCCCCGGGGGAGCGTCTGGGGCTGGATCCCGGAACGGAGATGTATGGAGATATTCTCTTCCAGCGGGGCCGATTCAAACGGGTGGAGGGATATAGAAGCCTGAGCGCCTATGAATGCGTTGCCGAGGTACGTGTGGAGCCTGAGCGCGGGTGGTTCAGCCAGTATCTGCCGGGGACTCTCCATCTGGGCGATCCCGGCGCGCGCGATGCCTCCATC
>JBDSJW010000109.1:0-3244 GCA_039917235.1 Kapaibacterium sp. (SeqCode)
AAGTAGTTGAGCGCCGTGGCAACGGTCGGAAGCGCTGAACAGAGCGAGCTACCAAACGTGGCGATTATGGTTCCGATCATCGACACTATCCCCAACCCCTCCCCCCCCCGCCCCAGAGTCCCTTCCAGAAACATGGCGGCTAACAGCGGGATATTGAAAAAGTAGCGCAGCACCAGGGCAATGATGAACGGCACAATAAAGACGCCGAACGCCACCCACCAGCGACCGCGTGTCAGCTCGATGCTGCGGGAGACCGCCTCCGATATCGAACAGCGCTCGTAGATCTGCACGGTGATCACGCTGGTATAGATCCCCATGCAGTAGATGCCGGGGATCAGGAAGAGCATGGACGCCAGGCCGATGACAATCGATGCGAGAATGTTGGTGATGGTCACCTTCAGAACATCGCGCCGCGTCTCCCCCCAGACATCCTCAAGAGTGAACCCATTTGGCCCCTTCTCCGCATAGAGCGCAATGAACTCGTTGATCACCGTGGTCATCACCGAGAACGCCAGCACCAGCACCAGCATGGCGAGCATCACCGAGCCGATGGCCCCCGCCGCCCCATCGTAGGATCGATAGGGCCCGGCCTTGATCGCGGAGCCGAACAGGAAGCTGGCGATCAGCAGCAGCGGGCCGGCGATAAACAGGACGCACTTCCCCAGCAGCCTGAAATTCTCCCGGATAAAGGTGAAGGTCAGGCCAAGCTGATCGCCGAAATCACGCGACTTGAAAAGCTCAATGGGCTCGGAGGTTTCCATCGTTCGATATGCGATAGAGGTGACGAGGGTAGATCACAAAATAGCCGATGACGAATGCGAGCGAGGCCAGGATGATCATCAGGCTTGCCCAGACCGGCATCTCCGTGTGGCGCGTGACAAAGGATTCCAGAAAGCCGGCGACGATAAAGACCGGTATCAGCCCCACGATCAGCTTCACCCCGCGCACCGCGCCGCGCCGGAAGGATTCCCTGCGGGTGTAGGTTTTCGGGAAGAGGATGCTGTTCCCCATCACCAGCCCGGCCCCGCCGGCGATGACGATCGCGGAGATCTCCAGCGTCCCGTGAATCCAGATCACCAGCGCCGACTGCACAAGCAGCCCCCGCTCGTAGAAGAAGTACTGGAACACCCCCAGCATCACGCCGTTCTTGAAAAGCTCGTAGACGGTGCCGAACGAGAGGAAGATCCCCTTGACGAACACCATGAACGAGACGAAGATGTTGTTGGCCGGGATATACGCGAACATCGTCCCCTCCCCCGAATGCTTGTAGACCCCCATGGGGTCCCCCTTCGCGATGTTCTCAAGCGTCATGTTGACATAACTATCGCCAAGGATTAACCTGACGAAATCGCTGTCGTTGGCCGATGAAAGGGCGCCGATCACGATCGCGATGCCGAAGATCACCAGCGCATAGAGGATCTCCCGCTGCGACTGGAAGGCGGCCATCGGAACCTCCTCTTTCCAGAAGGTGATGAACCGGCTGCGCCGTTCCTTCTTGTTGCGATAGATCGCCTGATGGACCTTCATCGTCAGGCCGTTCAGGTAGAGCGTGGTGTTGCTTTTGGGATAGAATGTGCGGGCGTAGGAAAGGTCATCGGTAAGCTGCACGAAAAGGTCGGCGAGCTGATCGGGGTTGGCCTGATCCCGCTCCGCCATCAGCGTCTCGAACTCCTTCCATCGATCGGCATTTTTCCGGAGGAACGCTGCCTCTCTCATACGATTGAACGTCTGGTTAAATCCGCCGGTAATGATGTTCGCGCGCCGGGAGAAGGAATTCCGCTGGATGGGTCGGGTCATTTTTGCATGTTTGCCGCAACCCGCACACGTCCGTGCCGAATGGCCCCGGCCGGAAGCGAACATAGCCGAATGCCCATGAAAGTACAAATTCAAACCACGCAAAACGTCGATATCGAGTATGAAGTAGCCAATATCGCTGAACGTATCGGCGCCTGGGCGGTCGATGCGCTGATTCTCTTCGGCTACATCGTGGTGATCTATGCGGGCTTCCTGTTCATAGCTCTCAACAAAAATTTGCTCGACAGAACATCGACCATCGTGGCGTTGATCATCGCCACCATCCCCTTCCTTTTCTACGAGCTGATCTGCGAAACCCTTATGAACGGGCAGAGCTTCGGCAAGAAGGTCTTTAAGCTCAGGGTGGTGAAGCTGGATGGATCGCAGCCGGAGATCGGCGGCTATTTCCTCCGCTGGCTTCTCAGAATTCCCGACATCTGGATGGCGCTCGGCACGGTTGCCGTGGTCACGATTCTCTTCAACGGCAAAGGGCAGCGTCTGGGGGATCTGGCCGCCGGCACCAGCGTGGTCAAGATCAAACCGACGGTCACGCTCTCCGACACAATCCTGGCAAAGGTTGACGATGATTATGTCCCCACATACCCGCAGGTGATGACGTTGAAGGATGAGGATATCGCGGTGATCATGGAGGTGCTGACATCGCGGGATTATCGGGATGATCCGGTAATCATGCGGGCGCTGGTCACCCGGATTCAGGATACGCTCGGCGTGACGTCCGAGCTGACGCCGAGGAAATTTCTGCGGATCGTGGTGAAGGACTACAACCACTACGCAAGCCTGATGTAGCAAACGACACGATCGCGGGAGCCGTCGGGCTTCCGCGATTGCCGACCCATCACCATATCGGGAGAATCCCATGAACCGCTACGAGTTCGCGCTGACAGCGCTTCGCATGTTCGCAGTCTATCTGGTGATTCAGATTCTGAACGCGATCGGGATGGTCTATGTAAGCACCATCGGATACGCAATGGGAGGAATAGGGAGCATGTTCATGGCCGTCCTCCTGTTCATCATCTCCCTTGCCATACCGTTCCTGACGGCCGCATGGCTCTGGTTTGATACCGACAGAATCGTTGACAGGATATTCTCCTACGAACGTACCAGCGCGTATATCGAGACGGAGGAGGAGGAGGGTGTCGATGGCGAGGAGCAGCTCGACGAAGCGGAGGTTATGGAGGCGCCGGATGAACCGCGTGGGATCAGCGCGGCGGATATCCAGGTTGTTGCCCTCACGGTGCTGGGCGTTTTCATTCTCGCCAGTACGCTTCCCCAATTTATCAGCTTCGTGGTGAAAGGGCTGGGCAACACGGTCACCGGCAGTGGCGGAAGGGAAGCGTTTAAATCCACATTCTTCGAAGCCTTCCTGGGGAACTTCGGGACCAAGTCGTTTACCACAACCCTGGCGACGATCATCGAGACGATCATCGGG
>JBDSJW010000110.1:0-3239 GCA_039917235.1 Kapaibacterium sp. (SeqCode)
AAGGACGATCAGCCGCAAGGCGGCCGAATCTGAGCGAATGAGGCGTCCTTTGGGACGCCGCAGTGAGCGAATGATGAAGGACAACGCCGCGGATGACGTCCTTCAACAGTCTGATAGGAACAGATTGAACGGATACTGAGGATGCATAAGATAGCCACAGGGAACCACGGCAACAAGCTGGGAGGAGCCACGGAAGTGGCGGAAGCGGTGCGATGGGAGCCGCGCACCGGCCCCCATCGCGTTGCAGGCTGAATCCGGGAGAGGAGATTATTTGACAACAACCACGGGACGCACATCGCGCTCGCCGGCGTTCCCCCGAAGCACGGCGTAGTAGATGCCGCTGGCAAGCAGCGTCCCATCCACCGTTACGCTATGCTGCCCCGCCTCGACCGAGCCGGAGAGAAGGTTGACGACAAGCGAGCCATCGGGACGATAGAGGTCCAGGGAGATATCCCTTCCGCTGCTCAACGTAAAGTTGACCCGCGTTTCGCCGCGGAACGGATTTGGGGAGATCTCGCCGATGGCAACCACGCTGGAGCGTCCGCCGGCGGCCGACGGCATGGAGTAATCCACACCGCTGGCGTTCTGGATGAACTTGTAGAACGTGCCGCTGGTATCGGTGGCCCACACCACAAGTTTTCCGGCGCCGGCACTGGCGAACTCCGCGGCAAGGCCATAGAACTGAAGCGTGTTAATCGATGGAAGAACAACCGGCGTCACCCCCCCCACCGTCGGCCTGTCGGCGAAGAGGACGCGCTCCAGACGGCTTCCGAACCACGACGTGCTATCCTTGACGACGATCCCCTGGAGCAGCCCCGAACCGTCCCACGCAAGCCCGCGCCGGTCCGGCTCGGTTACCCCCTGCAATCCCTTTGTTCTGGTGACGAGGGTTCCGGCGGTATCAATCAGCACAATCTCCCCCTGCGCGCCGGGAGCGATAATCGCGATCGAACCCTGGTACATGGCAACGCCGCTGGCGCTGTTCAGGCCATCGGGCAGATGGATCTCCCCCTGTCCCACGCCGTTGGTATCCATGATGAAGAGCTTCGGGGTTTTGAGGTCATCCCCCGTCACCAGCATATAGAACCGATCGAATGTGGAGTCATAGGCGATATCGCGGACATGTCCCGGGATATTGATCCTGACAAACCCCTGGCGGGTTGCAAGGAACGGCAGCTTGAGCTTGTAGAGCGAGTCGCTTCCGCGGACGGTGGCCCACATATAACCCTTCCGCACGTCGATCGCCTCCGCCACGAATGTCCTGGCGTTCACCTCGGAGCCGTTGGTCGGCGCGGTCAGCGAGAAGTCGCCACTGGCAAGGGAACGGTTGCCGTTGATCTCCTCCACCTTCACCCGGGCGGTGGTTGTGCGGATGGAGGGAACGGATATCGATACCGAGGTGCCGGTGACGTTATCGGCCGCCACCGTATAGGTTTTTCCGCCATTGTAGCTGATCGAGACGCGGGTCGGGGGGGTAAGGCCAAGCCACTTCACCGGAATCGTGGTGGGGGTGGCGAATGTCTCATTGCCGATCGGCGTGATCATCGTCGGCTGCGGCTGGACCACGTCGATCGGGATCTTGTACATCGAGCGACCGTGCGTGGCGGCGATCAGCACATGGCCGTCGAGATGAATCCTCATGTCCACCACTGGCGCCAGCGGCAGCCCCTCGTTAAAGGGAAGCCACGTTACGCCGCCATCCAGGCTGACGAACGCGCCGGCATCGGTGCCGATAAAAAGATGGGTGATAGTGATCGGATCGATCGCAATGCAGTTGACCGGCGCGTTCGGCAGGTTGGAGGAGATGCTGGTGAACGTTGCACCGTTATCCTCGGACCGGTAGACATGAGGGACGCCGAAGCCCGAGAGGGTCATATAGACCCGGTTCGGCACCACCGGATCAAACCGGATATCGGTAACGTGACGTGTCGTAAAGCCGGTGGAGCGCGCCCAGGTTGTCCCGCCGTTCAGGGAGTAGCGGATTTCCCCGTTGTTGCTTCCAACCAGCATCTTATCGGGCTCCGATGGGGAGAGGCCGATGGCGGAGATAAACCCGCTGACGCCGGTGGCAAGCCGATCCCAGGAGCCGCCGCCGTTGGCGGAGCGCCAGAGATTGCGGCGCCCGCTGAAGATGCTCCCATCCGCCAGACTGATGGCGAGCGGCGACGACCAATCCCCCTTCTCCCCCCCGATCCCGCCATCGATCACCTGAACATCATTGAGGTTGTCGGTGTTGACGCGGTAGATCGGCGTACCGTAATAGATCTCCGAATAGACGATGCCGGGGTTGTA
Source organism: Kapaibacterium sp. (SeqCode) (assembly GCA_039917235.1). Lineage (GTDB taxonomy): Bacteria > Bacteroidota > Ignavibacteria > OLB7 > OLB7 > JAFDZV01. The sequence goes on from JBDSJW010000110.1 coordinate 2,293, forward strand.
GGGATCGGCGGCCACGTAGAAACCATCCCCCCCGGAGATCGATTTCCACTTCCTGCTGGCCTTGCCGGTGTTCAACGATCCGCTGCTCCCGTTGTCCTGCGATCCGCCGTATACCTTGGTGGCGACATTGGGATCGACATCCATCTTGTAGAACTGGGTGATGGGGAGGTTCAGGCTGATATGCGCCCAGGTATCCCCACCATCCTTCGAGATATAGAGCCCGCCATCGTTCCCCAGCAGAATCTCATTGGGATCGTTCGGGTTGAACTCCACGGCGTGCTGATCGGGATGGACGGTGTTCGGATCGCCAAGGCTGGAATAGGCGTTCGTAAGGTTGAGCGCTGTCATGCCGCGGTCATCGCTCCGGTAGACGTCGATTCCCCCCTCCAGCACCCCGTCGGGGTTGGTGGGATGGGCGAGGAGAAAATTGTCGTAGAATCCCTGTTCGTGGAAGAACTCCCCCCCCATGTTTTTTATCATCGTCCAGCTTACGCCGCCGTTGGTGGAGGCATATACCTCGGCGTAATCGTAGAGTCCCTGTCCCTTGCTGCGGGCCACCAGGGCAAAGGCATGGGTGGCATCGGCGGGGGAGAGAGCAACGCTGATGCGGCTGGCGCTGCTGAGCGTCAGGCCGGTGTTGACGGTCTTGAAGGTAAGTCCGCCATCGGTGGAGCGCATGATCGATGAAGCGGAGGAGATAAGGATCGTATTGCAGTTCTTTGGATCGACCGACATATCAGCGCCGGTGATGCTGATCGTCCGGGTCCAGGTTGTCCCCCCGTTGGTGGAGCGATAGAACCCGACGTTCCCCTTGGCGCCGAGCGCGTAGATGATATCAGGGTTCTGCCGGTTGACGAAGATCTTGGCGAAGCCGCTGACATCGTTCAGCCCGATATTCTTCCATGTAAGCCCCTCGTCGGTGGACTTGAACATGCCGTCGCCGAAAT
>JBDSJW010000111.1:0-8681 GCA_039917235.1 Kapaibacterium sp. (SeqCode)
TAATGTCGCGATCCGGTCCAGCCCCTTCACGGTCTGGCAGTCCCGGCCCGCGACACATCAACTTATGATCGACACAACCTCCCAGGATGACGTGGTCGCACCGGTGGTGCTGACCGATTTCAGAAACCCGCAGTACTATATCAACCGCGAGCTGAGCTGGATCGATTTCAACGAGAGGGTGCTGGAGGAGGCGGAGGATACGTCGCATCCACTGCTGGAACGGCTGAAATTTCTCGTGATCTTCTCGACCAATCTCGACGAGTTTTTCATGATCCGCGTGGCCGGATTGAACGAGCAGGTTTCCGTCGGGGTTGTGGAGCTTGCGCCGGACGGCCTTACGCCGCAGGAGCAGCTCAAGGCGATCTCCGAGCGTCTCCGCCCGCTGATCCTCCGCCAGGGATCGATTCTGGTGGAGGATGTTCTCCCCAAGCTGGCCGATGCCGGCATCAGAATCCATCCGTTCAAGAACCTCCCGATTTCCGAACAGGATGCGCTGCGCGATTATTTCATGCATGAGGTGCTTCCCGTGCTGACGCCGCTCGCCATCGATCCGGGACATCCGTTTCCGCATCTTCTCAACCGAAGCCTCAACCTTGGGCTGGTGATCCGCGATCCGCGCAAGCATACGCATCCCGCGGAGTTTCACTTCGCCGTGGTTCAGGTTCCCAGCGTGCTTGGTCGGTTTATCAAGGTGTTCCGCGATGCTCCGGGGGATCAGTTCGTCCTTCTCGAAGAGGTTATCGCCGCCAACGCCAACGCGCTGTTTCCCGGCCTGGACGCCCGCGCCAGCTTCGCCTTCCGCGTCACCCGCGATGCCGATATCGAAATCTCCGAGGACGAGGCGGAGGATCTGCTGACGATGATGGAGGAGCAGGTGCGCCGCCGCAAGTGGGGGGAGGCGGTGCGGATCGAGGTGGATGAACATACGCCGCAGAATATCCGCGATATCCTGATGCGATCGCTGGAGCTTGAGCCGAGCGATGTCTACGAAACGCGCGGCCCCAGAAATCTCTCCGATTTTCTCTCCCTCTATCGACTCGATTATCGCGATCTGAAGGATCGTCCGTTCAACAGCAAGGTGCTTGACAGTTTCCGGGATGAGGAGCGGAGCATCTTTTCGGTGGTGCGCACCGGGGATATCCTTCTGCATCATCCGTTCGATTCCTTCTCCAACACGCTCGATTTTATCCGCGCGGCCGCACGCGATCCGAAAGTCCTGGCGATCAAGCAGACGCTCTACCGTGCCGGCGGCGATTCGCCGGTGGTGGCGGCGCTGATCGAGGCGGCGGAAAACGGAAAGCAGGTGACGGCGCTGGTGGAGTTGAAGGCCAGGTTCGATGAGGAAAATAATATCGTCTGGGCGAAGCAGCTTGAACAGGCGGGCGTGCATGTGGTCTATGGGCTGATCGGCCTGAAGACGCATTGCAAGATGTGCATGGTGGTGCGGAAGGATGATACCGGCAGCCTGCGGATCTATCTCCACCTCAGCACCGGCAACTACAATCCGTTCACGGCGCGACTCTATACCGACGCCGGATATATCACCGCAAGCCCCGCGTTCGGCGCCGACAGCGTCAATCTTTTCAATTATCTCACCGGCTACGGATCGCCGACCGAGTGGCAGAAGCTTGTGATGTCGCCGCTCAACCTTCGCTCGCATATTCTGGCGATGATCGAGCGGGAGGTGGCAACGCACACGCCGGAGAATCCCGGCAGAATTATCGCGAAGCTGAACGCGCTTGTGGATGATGAGATAATCCGCGCGCTCTACGGGGCCGCGCAGAAGGGCGTGCGGATCGATCTGCTTGTCCGCGGTATCTGCTGCCTCCGTCCGGGAATGCCGGGGATCAGCGAGAATATCCGGGTGTCATCGATCGTGGGACGATTCCTGGAGCACAGCAGGATTTTCTACTACAGGAACGGCGGGAAGGAGGAGGTCTATCTGGGATCAGCCGACTGGATGCCGCGCAATCTGAACAGGCGCGTGGAGGTTGTCTTTCCGGTGGAAGACCCGGAGCCGCGCGCGCGACTGAAGGATATCCTCGAAACCTACCTTCGCGACAATATGAAAACCCGCGTCCTCCAGGCCGATGGAAGCTATCTCCGGCGACGGCCGGCGGAGGGGGAGGAGCCGTTCAACGCGCAGGAGTATTTCATCTCGCAGATCAAGCAGTCCGATCCCGCCGTGGAAGGGGCTCCGCGACCAAAACGCTCCAACAAGACGACGGTGCGGATGGATTAACGCTCGCCGATTCCGGCCCGTGAGCAGTGCGTGCCGGAATCAGCGCTTACATCGGCGATGACCAGTTCCGATCGGCGGTGGAGACGCGCACAAACCGTTCGAGAAATGCCATGATCGGCATTGCTGCTATGCTCCGATCGCTCCGCAGGATAACCACGGCGTTCTTCTCGTCGATCTCCTGAATCGTCATGACGCGGTCGTTTGTCGTATCGCGCCACTCCTCTCCGATCATCGGCGGCATATCGGCTGATGGTTCATCGGCCCAGGTGATTTCCATATCCGGCTCGAACGGATATTCGATCCCATATCCGTCGATCAGCACGATATAAACGCCGGGAACTCCCCAGCGTTCGTGATCGAAGCGAATATCGGCCACCGTTACGGCCTCATCATCCCGCGATTCTCCGCTCTCGTCCATGACCCGGAACCGCCGTCCGATAAAGAGCGGCGCGATCGTCTGGTGGATTGTCTGTTTCATCTGCTCCATTCTGAATAATCGTTTTCGGGCAACATAGCGACCGGCCGATTCCCCACCACGTTCTTCCGCCGATTGTCTATCGATGACCGATGGCGGAAACCACGCCGTTCCCTCCGCGCAACGTTCCCCCTGATTATCAAAAGGCAATACTATACTTGAGCCACATTTGAAGAGATCGAACTAGTTGTCATCGTATGTTGGATGTGTTCATCAACATACGATGACAACCGTGGGCAGGACAGGAGCAACGCTGGAATATGCGTTAAGGATATCATTGTCTATCAAAAGGGCTTTCACCATCGATGAAAGCCCTTCCCGCGGATTACACGATCAACAATTACGGCCGGCGCAACATGGCGCTCCGGCCCGCCGGACTATCCTTAGTACCAGAGGATGCACGGCCTGTCGCATGGCGGTTTCCCCAACTGAATCGTCCAGGTGGTGATGTTGTTGTTGGGGGTCTTCACCCGGAACATGGCCGTCATCATATTCTGCTGTACCCTGATGCGCCCCGTCCCGTCGATTTTCGCTTTCGCTTTCCGTTTGTTGAAGTTGACGGTTGTATCGCCGGCATGGAACGGATCACAAAAACATCCGTTGGAACCCAGCGCGTGAACAGTGCCGGCAAATTCGGCGGTGATCTCCTTCATCTTCTTATGTCCACGTGCCTTGATCTTCGCGATGACCTTGTGCGAAAATGGGAACTGGATCACTTTGAACTTTATCTTGAAGGTATATCCGTCGAATGTTACTTCCTGCGATTCGTGGACATTTCTGTTGAAACATGCCACCGAATCCAGCCTGAACTCCCTTGTCTTCGAGCATCTGTTGTGTGCCCATGAGCGGGCGTACAGCGTAACACTGTACGTCCCCGGGTGCGCGTAATATCGCCAGTACGTCTGTCCGCAATATCCGTTTGTGGCTGTCTGCAAACCGCAGGTACGCCCCGGCACATGCTGGCGTATGAGTTTGCATGTGCTGGCGTTGCACAGATTCATATCCCCCGGCGTTTCCCATTTTCCCTGCGTAGCGCTGGTGCAGAACACAACCCGTCCGTCGCAGCATGTCGTTACCCCGAAATCAGGCCCGTCCACAACAATGGGAATTGCTCTGGAAATGATATTTCGGCAGGTGTCGGTTGTGTTGTCGGGGTTGGTAAGCACAACGATGATTGTCAGCGATGCGCTGAACGACTGCGATGCCGTGGCGCATGCGTAGGCGTGCGTGGGGGATTCGTTGACGGAATCGATTGGGGAATTGTCGCCGAAATCCCAATAGTATTTCGCCGTCGTGCTTGTGCCCGGAAGAAATGTCGAGAGATTGGTGAACGTCACCGGCACGTTATCGTTTCCCGGGCGATCAAGGCACCACGAATAATCGAACGTGAAATTCGGAGTGCAGGAGAATGTGGCGCTTCTGATTGTCTGATACTGGCTGGTGCATCCCTTGTCATCGGTCATGGCCAGGAAAATGCTGTACGTTTTCGTGGCATTCAGACCGGAGAATACTGGCGTTTCGAGCGCGCTTGTTGCAACGGTTGCGCCAGTTGCGGAATCGGTAACCACCCAGGTGTAGACGGGATCGGAGCCGGTAGAAAGGTTTTCCGGCATCAGATCCAGCACAAATCCGCTACCGAGCGCCCTGGTGTGCGCCGTCAGATCGAACTGCGCCGTCGGCAGATTGTAATCTATTTCAAAGGCATCGTCATCTTCATCTCCCCCTTGGCGATCCCCACCGCCGCAGCTTACATGCAGCATGCCGTAGTAGGAGCCGTGCGTGGGAAGCGTGAGCGATACATTCGCGCTTCCGCTGAACGTCATGATCACATTTCCGTCGATATCGTAAATCGTCCAGGCGATCACCGATGGTATCCCTTCGATATGTGCCAGGAGACTTATTGAGTCGCAATGGACACCGACATCGATTGAATCGATATCCACATCGCATCCCGACATATCATAAATGATGGTGTCGCATTTATCGATGGTGATGCTGTCGATCGCCGAAAGCTGAATCTTCTGGTTGATCGTCTTGTCGCCACTGTGGATCGAGAGCGTCTGCGCGCGCGCGCTTATCGCAAACGCGATCAGTGCGCCGAGAATCATATAGAGTATTTTCATGTCGCTGACTGGTTAATGGGTGAATGTGATTATTTCGTCACGTTGACATATTCGGTGGATTCACGGTCGGATGTGGTGACGCGCACCACGTATGTCCCGGATGCCACCATCGTTCCCGCGCTGGTTGCCCCGGACCAGATGACACGCGTGGTGCCGGCCGGAATATCCGCCGGCTCGCGCGTCCAGACGAGCGTTCCGCTCAGATCATAAATCGCCACCGATGCGCGATCCGTCCGATCGCTGGTGATCTCGATGACAAGCGATGATGATGTGGGGTTCGGGTGAAGCGCAACCAAAAGGCCGGATGGGGAAGCGGGATTTTCGGTGAGAATCGCCGGTACGGGCTTAGGTTTTCCCGATTGATCGCAGGGAACGAATATCAGCGTGCCGTACAGTGCCGGGTCCAGATGGCGTTCCGTTCCGTCGTTGTAGCGGATGATGATATCCTGGCAGGGATCGAACCGGATGCTTCCGATATCGTGAAGCGAGACGACGATCGTGTTCTCGTCGTTCCCGGATCTGTCGGTGATCGTCATCGTTGCGCCGTTGTCCTGCCCGCGAGCAGTGCCGGTGATCCCGGTAAAAAAGAGCGCGACAATGCACATGGCATCGAAACGTATTCGGTTCATAAAACCTCCCTGAAAATGGAAATGAGATGTCCTGGCGAATCGCGTCGGATGCGTCGCCTGAAAAAGCATCATGCACGATGCGCATGAGCGGAGCATTCACTTGAAATGCTTTCGACTGCCTCGGTTCAATGGCTTAAAGCCATACCGTTCAGTTACGTACAGGAAGCAATACGCGATGGGAGATCGTGGCAATTGTTGAGGGCGATTGCAATTGAGCGTGAGATATTCCTGGTATTTACGATGCGGGATATCTCATGCTCATTGTTCCGAACACCGCAGGCAACGGCAGTTCCGGGCGCCGGAATGCAGTTTGTGTACATTGGGAGTGAGCGCCGGGTAACCGGAAATATATTTAATGACGTCGCGGAATTTCGATTTTCCTGTGCCGTCATGCTGATCACATATTCCCTTACTCCTGATAACGATTGGTTGCCGTGAAATGTCACATATGTTTTTGTCGTCACATAGATGTTTCCGAATTCGAGTTATGGTGTTCTTCTTTTTGTCCGATAAACGGCATCGATTGATCCGTCGTGATATGAATTCGTGCTCCGATATTGAGGTCAGCTCGTGACATGTCACTCCCTTTCCGCAATGCCCGGTTATGGACCGCTGGAGTGGCGGGCTCTGCTTCCGCCGCCGTGATGATGATCTCCGCCGTCGCCCGCATCGAGAACAATAACGCTATCGCCCGATCCCGCTCAATCCCCTATATTGTGCGACTTCATGCATGATCTTGATGGTTATATCAGGTCGTACGGCGGAATGGGGCTGCTTGTGATCTCCTTTATCGCCGCGACGATCTTTCCCCTTAGCTCCGAGCTTGCCCTGGCCGCCGCGCTCAGGCTTGGAATGCCGCCGATGGAATCCCTGCTCTATGCCTCGCTCGGCAACAGCCTTGGCGTGATCTTCAACTACGGGCTGGGGAGATGGGGGAGCGAGACGGTGCTGAAGAAAACGCTGGCAAGCCGGGCCGGAAGGCGCGCTCAGGGGTGGACCGAGCGTTACGGCAAATGGACGCTGCTCCTCTCATGGCTTCCGATCATCGGCGATCCGCTGACGTTGCTGGCGGGAGTTGCGCGGGTGAATTTCCTTTTTTTTCTGATCGTCTCCTCTGGAGTTCGGGTCGCGCGCTATGGCGTTATCATCGCGCTGATGTGATCCCGGTCGCATGAATTGAAGTGCTGGTTGCCGGAATACTTCGGAATAGCCTGAATTAAATATGAAGAAGGAAGAATTACAGCTTGCCCGGTGGAAGCAGGCCCGCAAAATGGGACGGAAGGAATATGCGCTGAAGCTGGGCGTGCTTGTCTACGGCCCCGTTGTGGCGATTCCCTGGGCGATTACCATGATGGTGCTGGAGAAGCTGTGGGATGGCCTTCCGATGACGCTGGAGCGGCTGGGGGCCAAGATTGCGGCGGGGTTCCTCTTTTTCGGGATCCTGGGATATTTCACGCGGCTGCGACGCTGGGACAGCCTGATGAGGCGTTTCGGCAAGGGGGATGCCACCCCCTCCGGTTCCGCCGGAGCATGAACCGCGCGGGGAGATGGCGGGGGGACGAACCGATGTACGAAAGAAATCAGATTGCAATGAAATATTATATCGTCCTGAGCCTCTGCGCGCTCCTTTCAGGCTGCGCCGGCGGCGATGAGGGGAAGATCGACCGGATGGTCGGCGATCTGGCCTCGGCACTCAATCATCACGATACGGCGGCGGCCGGGTCGCTGTACGATCACGGCTCCCTGTTGCCGCTCAACGATGACGGGGATAGCAGCGTGGTCTACCGGATGCTCCATATCCCCGGCGGAAGCGGCTTTGAGGCATCCAATATCAAGTCGGTTGTCGTCGGCGATCACGCCCGCACCGATTTCGATCTTGGCGGGAAGGTGAGCCACAAGGATAGCGTATCCGGGGTGATGTCCGTGCATGTGAAAATCCAGGCGGTTCGGCGGGGCGGGGAATGGAAGTTCAACGCCGGCAGCGAGCGTCAGGGGATGTGATCGGCTCCGCCGGCAACACGCGGTCGCGGTAATCCCGGCCGGTTCAATCGAATCAATCAGAATATGAAGTTAGTAACGTTCATACCCAGCGGGAGCGCATCGAGCGATCCCCGCGCCGGATGGGTCGGCGCAATCGTCAACGATCGCGTGGTGGATCTTCTCGCGGCCGCCGGCTCGGTTCCGGGTGCCGCGGGCGATCTGGTGGCACGGCTTGGCTCCGGTTATCCTCCCGGCGCCATCATCGCGTTGCTGGAAGGGGGGGACTCCGCGCTGGAATCGCTGAAGACGATCATCGAACATATCGCCGGCGATGAGGCTCTTCTGGCCGCTTCTCCCACCGTTGCCGATGCGCATATCGTCGCTCCGGTTCCGCGTCCCACCTCGATGCGCGATGGCTATGCCTTCCGCCAGCATGTTGAGGCCGCGCGGCGCAACCGGGGAGTTCCGATGATCGAGGAGTTCGACAACTTCCCGATTTTCTATTTCACCAATCACAACGCCGTGACCGGTCCCGGCGATGTGGAGGTGATGGAGGAGCATCTCAACAAACTCGATTTCGAGCTGGAGTGCGCCATTGTGATCGGCCGCGAAGGGCGGAATATCAAGGCGTCGGAGGCTGATGAGTATATCGCCGGCTATACGATCATGAACGACTGGTCCGCGCGATATCTTCAGATGGAGGAGATGAAGCTGAACCTTGGTCCGGCAAAGGGAAAGGATTTTGCAACGTCGATCGGCCCGTTTCTCGCCACGCGCGATGAGCTTGCGGCAAAGCGGATTCCGGGGGAGCATGGCGAGCGATACGATCTTACGATGATCACGCGGGTGAACGGCACGGAGGTTTCGCGCGGCAATCTGAAGGATATGAGCTGGACGTTCGCGCAGATTATCGAGCGCGCGTCGTACGGCGTTACCCTCTATCCCGGCGATGTGATCGGCTCCGGCACGGTTGGCACGGGATGCTTTCTTGAGCTGAACGGCTCCAAGATCACCGATAACTGGTGGCTGAAAGGGGGCGACGTGGTGGAGTGCGAGATTGATATGCTCGGCGTGCTCCGCAACACAATCGTGGTGGTGGAATAATCAGTTATCCGCCGCGCGCGGAATGATGTTCCGTCGCGCAAAAAAAACTTTGGCCGGTTTCCCGTGTTATCATCGTTTGATGAGGGCATGCGGAGCCGGCTTTTTTTTGCGCGATTCTCCGCGAACTC
>JBDSJW010000112.1:0-4986 GCA_039917235.1 Kapaibacterium sp. (SeqCode)
GTTTCGGCGACGGAGCGGGGGGCGTGCGTCTCCACGTACTCCTCCAGGCGGCCCTGAAAATCGCCGAGCTTGAAGTAGAGATGCTTTGTGGTTCTGACCTCCGGCGGCTTGCCGGAGACCTTGCTGACCGGGTTTTTCAGCTCGATCTGATCGTAGGTGGAGGAGCAGTTATCGCACTGGTCGCCGCGGGCGCCGTCGTGGCCGCAGACCGGACAGGTTCCCTCCACATAGCGGTCGGGGAGGAACATCGCGGCCTCCACGTCATAGAACTGGCCGGTCTCCTTCTCCACCAGATATCCCTGCTCATACAGCGCCAGGAAGAACTCCCGCGCCGTCTCATGATGCTCCGGCCACGACGTGCGTCCGAAGATATCGAAGTCGATCCCAAGCCCCCGGAACGCCTCCAGGTTGGCGAAATGATATTTATCGACGATCTCCTGCGGCGCCACGCTCTCCGTCTCCGCCGCGATCGTGATTGCCACGCCATGCTCGTCGGAGCCGGAGACATGGATCACCTCCTCGCCGCAGAGCCTGAGGAAGCGGGTATAGATATCGGCAGGGAGATACGCCCCGGCGACATGGCCGAGATGGATATAGCCGTTGGCGTAGGGAAGGGCGCTCGTGACAAGAGTCCGGGCAAAATTCTGTGTCTTCACGATAGGTCCGTAATCAGTATTCAGTGGCGTCGGCTTCTCCGGGGCGGGAAATCACTGGTTCGCCTCGTCGACGAACGCCTCCCGCCCGTTGTCGGTCGCGTTCCGGTTCAGATCCTCCAGCTTCACCTGCACCACGCGGCGATTGTAGATCTTCAACACCGTCATCCTGACGGAGTCCCGTTCCAGCGACTCGCTCTCCTCGGGAATATGGCCGAACCATTTGTTGACAAGGCCGGCGATCGTCGTGTAATCATCCCCCTCAGGGAGCATGAAGCCGTTCACGCTGTCGTTCACATCGGAGATCGACATCGACGCATTCACCAGCCAGGTCTGCTCATCCAGCTTTTCCACGCCGACAAGCTCCTCGTCGTATTCATCCTGAATCTCCCCGACAAGCTCCTCCAGGATATCCTCCATCGTCACCAGCCCGGCCGTTCCGCCGAACTCGTCCACCACCATCGCAATCTGGTTCTTGGTCTTCTGAAACAGCCGGAGCAGCTCGGAGATCAGCTTTGTCTCCGGGACGAAATGCGCGGGGCGGAGAAGATCCTGAAGGATGATCAGGTTATGATGTTCCAGCAGCGTGATCAGATCCTTGGAATAGACGACGCCGATGATATTGTCGATGGAGCCGGAGAAGACCGGCATGCGGGTATAGCCCTCCTCCACCACGAACTTGATAAGCTCGCCGGGAGGATCGTTGATATCCAGCGCCGCGATGTTCGTCCGCGGCACCATCACCTCCTTGACCACCGTCCCGCCGAACTCGAAGACGTTCTCGATCAGCTCATGCTCGGACTCCTCGATCGTCCCACCCTCGCGCCCCTGCTCAAGCAGCAGCCGCAGCTCCTCGCCGGAGTGGAAATGCTCCGACTCGCTCACCGGCTCGATGCCGAAGATCCCGAGCGTCTTGGTGGCAACCCAGTTGAGCGACACGATCGCCGGCTTGAAGATCAGGTAGAAGACCCGCAGCGGAAACGCGATAAAGAGCGTCGTCTGCTCGGAACGCTGAATCGCGAGCGATTTCGGCGCCAGCTCCCCCAGCACGATGTGGAGGAAGGTGATCATCAGAAAGGCGATCGGCAGCGAGATGCTGTTTGCCAGATCCACATTCTGCGCCGAATGAAACCCGAACATGTCCAGAATAGCCACGATCAACTGGCCGACGATCTTCTCGCCAACCCAGCCGAGGCCGAGCGAGGCAAGGGTGATGCCGAGCTGCGTGGCGGAAAGATATTCGTCGAGATGGGTGATCAGGCGCTGGGCCATCTTCGCGGCGCGGCTTCCCCCCTGCGCCTTAAGCTCGATCTGCGACTGGCGCACCTTCACGATCGCGAATTCCGCGGCCACGAAGAATGCATTCGCCAGCACAAGCAGGAGCGTGATGAGCGTACCGAGAACCGGATTGATGGAATTATCCATGCGTGATGCTCACGCCTCCTCTCGAACGTTCAACGAACTCTGATAAACGTGTCTGCCAATGCGCGCCGAAGCGCCTGCTGGGGAACGGATCGTCCATGGAATTGAAGATAGTATGACTTCCTCTCTATATACAACAACGTCGTATCGAGGGGATTGGCGCGCCGCCGGGAACTGATATCCGGCACAAACACGCCCGCCGGAGAGGAATCCCTCTCCAGGCTTTCGGGCAAATCTACGAGTTTGGGAGCGCATGGAACGGGTTTCCCCCTCCGCCGGCATGATATCGTCGATCATCCCGGGCAATCTTGCCAAATGATAACCCGCCTCCGGCTCCCCGATCCCTCAGGAAACCCGCCACATATACCATGAGACGATTGATCGGTAGGGGGACCAGCGGTGCTCCTCCGCAAGCGCCTGTGCCTGGCCGGGCGTCGGCATCTCCGGCAGGCCGTAGGCGATCTTCAGCCCACGTTTCACCCCCAGATCGCCGACCGGAAAGACATCAAGCCGTCCCAGGGAGAAGATCAGGAACATCTGCGCCGTCCAGATGCCGATCCCCTTCACCGCCGTCAGCTCCGCGGCCACCTCATCGTCACTCAGGTTCGGAAGATTGGGCAGATCCAGCCGTCCATCGGTGACATGTTCCGCCAGCGAGCGGAGATAGCCAAGTTTCTGGGGGGATATTCCCGCCCCGCGCAGCAGCTCGTCCGGCGCCTGAAGCATGGTTTTCGGCTCGAAAAAGCCCCCAAACGCATCAAGCAGCTTCCGACGGATGCTCTCGGCGGCCCGGGAGCTGATCTGCTGGCTGATGATGGAATCAACCAGCGTGGTATAATAATCCATGTGTGGCCGGAAGGTCGGCACCCCATGCTCCTTTATCAGCGGGCGGAGCACGGGATCGCGACGGGAAAGCGTGCGCGCCCCCCTGGCAAGCTCCTCAAGAAACCTCTCGATCGACACGGCGGGGATCTCATCTGTCACGTTTCATCTCCGTTGGTTCTTACATAATCGCCCGGAATCCTCCGTTACTCATCCTGGATTGGAACCGCAAACATATGAAGGCTGCCTGTATCGTATCGATCCTCATGCTGATGCACACGGTATGCCATTCACAGAACTTTCCCGACAGGATGATCAGTTATGATCCCCTGGCGGATCACCGGCCGGATACGGCGGGCCTTACCTGGCTGAGCGGGGCACGGCTCCATGCCGAATTTTCCCGCTACTCCAACGGCAGCGGATCATCGCACCGATGGAACGCGAAGACCGGCGGCCTGGTGGAGATTGCACGGTGGGATTCCACCTGGAGCATCGCGATTGCCGGGACCACGGAGATCATCATCGATCCCCATAACGATATCTCCTTCAACCCGCGCGCGATCCAGTGGGAGGAGGGAATCCTGGTCTCCTGCCGTCTCTCCCACGATCTATCGTTTCAGTTCGGCGGAATGCAGCGGTGCAAACATGATATCGACAATCTGGAGCCGGCGCAGGAGAGCGGCAGCGTGGAGGAACGGACGCTGATCTTCAGCAGCACCACGCTCCGCGCCCTCTTCCATCCCCGCCCACTCATCCCCGGCAGCAACCTCCTCTACGGCGCCCTGGCGCTCCGCGATGAATTCTACATCCATGTCCTCGACAACAGAATCGCCGGGCGGGCCGATGCCGGCGGCAGAAGCCTTGAAACGATGTTCAACACAACGGTGGTAACGGGACGGCTCGATCTCCGTCCCCCCGATGCCCATTACGGCGTTCATCTCGGGGCCAGCGTTATGATGAGCCTTTTCGGCGATACTCCCGGAACGGGGCATAACTTCTCCAACCCGATCGCCCTCGGCTCGATACCATTCCTGGAACTGGGGCTCGATCTCTTCAACCCGGACGGCGGAAACCTCACCATCTTCGCCCGTGGCGAATGGCAGCGCGATGCCGCGATCCTCCCAAAGCCGGAGCCGGCATCGCTGGCGATGTTCGGGATACGCTTCAGCGATTTCGGGACGATGTGGTGACAATCACCGTCACCGCGCCAGCACCACAAACTCCGTCCTCCGGTTCTTCTGGCGCCCCTCGTCCGTATCGTTGGTGGCGACCGGAAGGGAGAAACCGAAGCCCCTGGAGCGGACATGGTCCTGGGGGATGCCAAGCGCGACAAGCGCATCCCGGACGGCGGCTGCGCGGGCCTCCGAGAGCTTCTGGTTGTACTCCTCCGTCCCCTTTGAATCGGTATGCCCCCGCACCTCGATCTTCAGCCTGGGATGATCCTTCATCGCCGACGCCAGCGCCGCTATCGCCTCCTGCGATTCCGGCCGGAGCGTGGACATGTTGTAATCGAAGTAGATCTTATCCAGCTTCACCGGGGCATCGGAGGCGATATCGCCGGTGAGGGTGTTGTAGGTGGCCGATGCCGCGACCTGCCTGGAGGAGTTCGGCGGGGTAAGCGTAAGCCGGGCGATATGCTTTCCGGCGACGCTCGGCGGCCTGTAGGTGACCAGATAATAGTTTCTGAGGCTCCGATAGATATCCTCGAAGGCGCTCTTCAGCTCATCGTTTGTATACGTCTGATAGAACCGTCCGCCGGTGTAGGTGGAGATATCGGAGAGGACATCGCGGTTCACCGCGCCAAAGGCGATCGTGAAGATCGGGATGTTGTTATCACGGCAGAACTTGTATAGCTCCGATGCCGGAATGGTGCTGGCGTTGTCCTCGCCGTCGGTCAGCAGAACCACGGCGCGGGGATGGTCCGCCGGCGCCGATGCAACCTGATCGGCGCCGAGCTTGGCCGCCTGATAGATGGCGCTGTAGCTGCCGTATCCCTTCAACCCGGTGCCGTTGAAGAGCGCGAGAAGATCGCTCTGCGAGCTGGTGGCCCCCAGCACGAGCTTCGGCGTGCGATCGAACTTTACCACGG
>JBDSJW010000113.1:0-4861 GCA_039917235.1 Kapaibacterium sp. (SeqCode)
TGCCGGTGATCGATGGCGAGCTGCGGGATATCAATCATGTCTGGAACGACCGGACATCGATCCCGTACGCGGACTGGCGGAGCAGGGTGGAGTCATTGCGCGGCGAGTTGCTGGGGAGATAATTCGATATTTCCGATACGCCCGCGTGAAATGAAAATGCCGGAGGGGTGATAATCCGCTCCGGCATTCCTGTTTTCGGGCTTCCGGCATTCAGGCTTTCGGCGCGCCGCCGTATGCAAGATTTACCGCCCATCGCTGGCTTCCGTGGCTGAGGCGCTCCAGCGCATCGCCGGGAGAAATCCAGAGAAGCTCGTGATCCGGCTCCGCGATCGGGACCGCCGCCGCATCCGTTACCTGGCATGTGAAGAATGTGCACTGCTTCCGGAAATAAATCCCCTCCGCCGTGTAGACCAGTTCGTTTGCAACGCCGATCATCTCCAGCGTTCGCACCGCCAGCCCCGATTCCTCGCGCGTCTCACGGATCACCGCATCCTCGGCGCTCTCCCCGGGATCGATGCCGCCGCCGGGAAGATAGATGCCGATAGGAGTTTCCACCACCGCGATCCGCCCGTTATCGCCGCGGATGATGCCGTAGCCGCCGGGGCGCGGCAGATAGTTCGCCTCCGGCACGGCATCGCCGAACTCCGGGATGGTGTTATCGATATCGTTGATCATCTTAATAATTGTCGATCTGTGCCCGCTGGAGCGATCCCGAGTAATCGATATAGACCGTCTTCCATTCGGTGAAGATATCGAACGCCGTCCAGCCTCCCTCGCGATGGCCGTTCCCCGTCCCCTTCACGCCGCCGAACGGCATATGCGCCTCCGCTCCGATCGTCGGGACATTGATGTAGGTGATGCCCGCCTCGATATCGCGGATGGCGCGGAACGCATCGTTCACGTTGGCGGTGTAGAGGCTGGAGGAGAGCCCGTACGGCGTATCGTTGAGGATGTCGATGGCATCGCTCAGATCGCGCGCCTTCAGGATGGAGAGGACCGGCCCGAAGATCTCCTCGCGCGCTATCCGCATGTCCCGCGTGACATCGATAAAGATGGTGGGGAGGAAGAACCATCCGTTGGCGGTCTCCTGCGTTCCGGTAGCGCGGTCGCCGCCGAGGATACAGACCGCCTTATCCTCCTCGCGACCGATCCGCACATATTCCTCCACGCGCTTCAGTTGCCGCTCGTTGATCACCGGGCCCATCTCCGTTCCCTCTTCCAGCCCCGGCCCTATCTTGATCTTGCTTGCCCTGGTGATCAGCCGGTTGATAAAATCATCGTAGATCGCCTCATGGATGATCAGGCGGCTGGTGGCCGTGCAGCGCTGGCCGGTGGTTCCGAACGCTCCCCAGAGCGCCCCTTCCAGCGCCAGATTCAGATCGGCGTCCGGCATCACGATCTGCGCGTTCTTTCCCCCCATCTCCAGCGAAACCTTCTTGTTCATCGCCCCGGCACGGGAGGCGATCTCATTCCCCACAACTGTCGATCCGGTAAAGCCGATCACGCGGATCTCCGGGTGTTCGACGATTGCCGCGCCACATTCCGCCGCGCCATGCACCACGTTGAACACCCCCGCCGGAATCCCCGCCTCCTCCAGCACCTCCGCCATCAGGTTCCCGGAATGCGGCGCGTCCTCGGAAGGTTTGTAGACGATGGTGTTGCCGCAGGCGAGCGCCGGGAGGATTTTCCAGCTCGGGACCGCCATCGGGAAGTTCCAGGCGGTGATGATTCCGCAGACGCCGATCGGCACGCGGAAGGAGAGGTTGACCTTGTTGGCAAGCTCGCTTGGCGCGTTGTAGCCGAACAGGCGCCGCGTCTCGGTGGCTGCATAGTAGGCGGTATCGATCGCCTCCTGAACATCCCCCTTTGTTTCAAAGACCGGTTTCCCCATCTCCCGGGTCATCGCCCGCGCAAGCTCATCCTTCCTGCGAACCAGGATATCCCCGGCCGCGCGGAGCATATCGCCACGCTTTGGCGCCGGGATCAGCCGCCACGTCTTGTACGCCTCGGCCGCTGCCTTTGCCGCCGCCTCCACATCGGCTGCGTTGCTCTGCGGGAATGTGCCGATCACGTCGTCACGATCGGCCGGATTGCGGTTCTCAAAGCTGGCTCCGCTTCGCGAATCCACCCATGTTCCGTTGATATAATTTTTGAACGTCTCGGCCACGGTATAATCTCCTGATGATGGAAAGTCAATCTCTCAATTTAACGATCGCGGCGGTGCCGGTTGCCCACTGTAGTCAATTGTCACGCGGAATTATGCGGCGCGCGAATGCGTGATTTCATTATCGCTCGCGATCGAACGATGATTCTTTTCAGGATCGATACATTGCGGTTCGATAATTCCGTTTTCATCTTCACGGATATAGTTTTTTATTCCGAATTGATCCACATACAACAATGACGATTTTTTTCTGTGCCGAGCCATTTTCATCCCCCGCCGTCCCCGATCCCACGTATCAGCGAGAGGCGGATGCCGCAAGGTCGGCCGGGATGGCGATTGGATTGATCGATTTCGAGTCGCTTGTCGATGAAAAAAACGCCGTCGCCGCGGTGCGACGTGTCAGGGCTGCCGCAACGCCGGAGATCGCGATCTATCGCGGCTGGATGCTTCGTCCGGAGGATTACGACCGGCTGTACAACGCGCTGAGGGATCGCGGATATCTTCTGATCAACACCCCCGATGCCTACCTGCACTGCCACTATCTTCCCGAATCGTACGCGATCATCGCGGCGCATACTCCCTCGACCATCTGGATCGGGCTGGAGGATATGCCGTCGGCCGATGGCGTGATCGATCGGCTTGTTCCGTTCGGCGGGAAATCGCTTATCATCAAGGATTATGTGAAGTCGCGCAAGCATGAGTGGAGCGAAGCCTGTTACATTCCCGACGCATCGGATCGCGGCGCGGCGGCGCGCGTGGTGGAGACGTTTATCGAACGGCAGGGGGCGGAGCTCGCGGGTGGGCTGGTGTTCCGGGAGTTTGTGGAACTGCGGCCGCTGGCGGCGCATTCGCGGAGCGGGATGCCGCTGACGCAGGAGTTCAGGAGATTTTATCTGGATGGAAACGTTCTGCTGACGGCGGAATACTGGGAGGAGGGGGAGTACGATATCGAGCCTCCGCCCGAACATCTTTTTCAGGAGATTGCGGGGAATGTGCGGAGCCGGTTTTTTACGATGGATATCGCGTGCGATATCAACGGAACGTGGCTGATTGTTGAGCTGGGGGACGCACAGGTTGCCGGATTGCCGGAAGCGATCGATCCGTCGGATTTCTATCGGGATATTCTCTCCGCCTGCTCCGCGACGGAGAAACCCCGCCGAACCATCCCGGAGTAATATCTTTGCCGGCGAAGGAGTGGAACTATTTATCAACGAACGTGGGGAAACATCATGAAGCGAGTAACAGGAATCGGCGGTATTTTTTTCAAGTCGGACGATCCCGAGAAGCTCAGGAGCTGGTATCAGCAGCATCTGGGACTTGATGCCGACGAGTTCGGCGCGGTGTTCGAGTGGCGTTATCCCGATAACCCGATGAAGGCCGGCAGCACTGTCTGGAACCCCTTTCCCGCCACCACGGAATATTTTAATCCGAGCACGCAGCCGTTTATGATCAACTACCGCGTCGAAAATCTCGAATGGCTTCTGGAGCAGCTTCAGAAGGAGGGAGTTGCCTGGGACGGGCGGATAGAGGATCACGAGTACGGCCGCTTTGCGTGGGTGATGGATCCCGAGGGGAACCGTCTGGAGCTGTGGGAGCCGCCGTTCGGCACATGAGATGCGTTGCGTCGCGTCGCGTTGTCGGGGCAGGTCTCAGACCTGCCCGTACTGAGATCTGCTGTACAGAGACCTGCCCGTACCCGTACAGAGATCTGCCGATACAGATCGGGGGGAGGGCAATTCATGAATTGCCCTTACGGACCGTGTCCCTACATCCGCAGCGGCCCGGCATATCCCGTTAGTTCCACATATCCCTCACCCGCCACCGGGGTGCCGTTGCGGGTGGCATCCACCTTGACGGCTCCCTCCCAGTAGGTGACGCGGGCGGAGTTATCGGTTCGCAGCTCCTGATCGGCGGCATAGGGGGTGATGGTGGCCTCGAAGTTCTGCGATGGGATCGTGATCTTCCATTTCGACGGGTAATTTCCCTTGCTGGCCGGGCTGGTCCAGTGGTCCAGCACCTGGATGGTGTAATCCTTCAGCGCCAGCGGGGTCCGCTTTCCATCGGCCGTGATATATGCGCCGGTCGCGTGGGGATCGTAGCTGCCGTCCGGTCGGCGGATGCCGTAGAGCATCACCTCCTCATTATTGCCAAGCTGGAGCGAGAACCAATCCCAGCCGGTCTGCTCCTTCCCGAGCTGCGACGTGCCGAACTCATGATCCATCCACGCCTCCCCCTCAACTTCCACCGGTGTTCCATCCAGCGTGAGCATTCCGGCCACGGCGAGCCGGGGGATTGAGTAGTACATCGATGCGTTGCCCGGGGCATCTCCCTTCTGCGAGTAGCCGTTGACCCCCTGAAGCACTGGCTGCTTCTTCGGCGTCGCGATCAGCGAAAGCGCCATCCCCGCCGAATCGTTCCTCCCGGACATGTAGAACATCCCCCCAAGCCCCTCCAGTCGCCAGTCGCCGATCCAGGTGCGGAGGACACGGCTGTCGGCGCCGGCATCATCGTACTCGCCGCCACGGGCGCTCCGCTCGGTATGCCGGAACGTCCCCTTATCCTTGTCGGTCAGCGTAAAGTGGGCGAAGTAGAACGTCCTGGTCTTGAACTTCGAGCCGGCGCTCTCCTCCTTTGCCAGCCCCACGCGGAACCAGGTAAGCTGGAACCCGAAACGGCGGCCATCCCTGGCGCGGAGCT
>JBDSJW010000114.1:0-3612 GCA_039917235.1 Kapaibacterium sp. (SeqCode)
CACTCGCCGGTGCAGACAAGATCGAGCTTGCCATCGTTGTCAAAATCGCTCCAGAGGGCGGCGCAGACCATTCCGGCCTTGACAAGTTCGGGGGCCACCTCGGCGGTGACATCGGTGAACTTGCCGCCATCATTGCGGAGGATGTAGCTGCGGGTCGGCATGGGATATTTGCCGGGGATGACGCGACCGCCGACGAAGAGGTCGAGATCGCCATCGCCATCGTAATCGCCGGCGACGACACAGGAACCGCTGGTGGTCTCCTCGGGGAGCGCGCCGACTGATTTTGTGAAGTGCCCCTTGCCGTCGTTCAGATAGAGCCGGTCCTGAAGCGCATCGGCGTTTTCGAAAAAGTCATTGCCGCCGGAGACGACGTAGAGATCGAGATCGCCATCGCCATCGGCGTCGAAGAAGACTGCTCCCATATCCTCGGAGCCGGCATCGGCGTCGAACGTGGCGGTATCCTTAGACTTGACGAAGTGCCCGTCCTGCTGCTGGAGAAAGAGTCGCTTGCTCATCCCCTGCGCGTTGCCGATATAGACATCCTCGCGCCCATCCCCATCCACATCGCCGACGGCGATGCCCGGCCCAAGCTGGGAGAGGCGATGCGGCAGCAGGCGCTCCCGCTTCAGATCATCGAACGTATTCTCGGTGTGGCGGAAGTTGATCCCCTGATTGGTATCCAGGGTCGTGAAGAGGGGAGTGATCGCTTTCGGCGGGACGATTCCCTTTTTCGATGCGTCCGCCTGCTTCAGCGTGATGGTCTGGTTGGCCCGGACATTCGTCAGCATCTGCCGCGCGCCTCCCGGCCACTTCACCGTAAGCTCACCGATCGCCGTATCGGCTCCCAGCCCGAAGACCAGCACCTGATCGACGGTGGAGATATATCCCCGCGACGGGAAATTCTCCTGCATCTGGAGCCCGCTGCCGGTCCGCATCTCCACGCGCGCGCCAACGCCGAAACGGTTCATCCCGATCCCTTCCAGCTTCACCCTGAGGAAATTGCCGAGGTGATGTTCCACCGCGTGGTTCCGCATGATAAAGGCGGCGGAGTCGATATTGTTCATCACAAGATCCAGATCCCCATCCTGGTCCAGATCGACGTAGACGGCGCCGTTGGTGTAGGAGAGCTGATCAAGGCCCCACTGGGCGGAGACATCGGAGAACTTCAGATCGTGGTTGTTTCTGAACGCGTAGTTGGGCGTATGGAGCGAGCCAAGCTTTCTGGTCATCGCCAGCGTTGGCGATCCCTGCGCCATTCTGTAGGTGGAGTCCGCGTTGTTGACAAAGCGGCGCATCCCATTGCCGATGAAAATATCCTTGTAGCCGTCGTTGTCGAAATCGGCGATCAGCGCCGGCCAGCTCCACTGCGTTGCCACCACCCCGGCGAACGGCGCGATCTCGCTGAAATATCCATTGCCGCGGTTGAGCTGAAGGACGTTCTGCTGCACCTGGATGGAGTCGTAGGTGGGGTTGTAGACCGACATGGGAGGGGCGGCGACAAGCTGATAGAAGCGGTCCTCCGGGAGCATATCCACCGAGAGGATATCGGGCAGTCCATCGTTGTTATAATCGGCGACATCGCTCCCCATCGATGAGTTGCTCATATGGAGAAGTCGGTCGCCGGTGGCCTGCGTAAATGTGCCGTTATGGTTGTTCATATAGAGGCAGTCCCGTCCCTCGAAATCATTGCAGACAAAGATATCCGCCCAGCCGTCGTTATTGACATCGCCCACCACGACGTTGTTGCAGTAGCCCGCGTCGTTGATGCCTGCCTGCTTTGTGACCTCCGTGAACTTTCCCTTGCCGTCATTGCGGAACAGCTTGTCGCAGTCCCCCCAGCGGGCGTAATAATCCTGCGTGGAGTTGCCGGTCAGCCCCAGGTACATATCCAGATCGCCATCGTTATCGTAATCGAAGAAGACAGCGTGGGTGCTGTTCCCCAGATAGTCCAGCCCGAACTTCTTTCCCGATTCGGTGAACGTCCCGTTGCCGTTGTTGATATAGAGAAGGTTGCGCGCGCGGATGCGGCAGATGTAGAGATCGAGATCGCCATCGCCGTCGATATCCGCCATCACCGCCCCCCGCTCGATGCCGCTTGAATCCAGCAGGCCGGCCTTTGCGGTGACATCCTCGAAATGGAAATCACCACGGTTCAGATAAAGCCTGCTGGAGACATGGGTGCCGGTGAAAAAGAGATCGGGAAGACCGTCGCCATTTACATCGCCCACGGCAACGCCGTTGCCGTTGTACGCGTTGGCGTAGGCCAGGGCGTTGTAGCTCTCGGTTTCGACGATGTTGTTCGAGAAGAAAACACCGGTCCGCTCCGGCGTCAGAAACTCGAAAAGCGTGGCCGACAGAGGCGTCTGGGCATGGAGTCCCGCGCACATCCCGAAGGAGAGGAGCAGGAGGAATACGTACCGCGAGTAAGATGTCATCGCACTAATTCGGAATGAAATATCGCCGGCCGCACGATCAATGCGTATACCATAAACCCTCCGATGCGTATTACTACATCGGCTGATTCATGAGCCGGATGAACACGGTCCTCAGCCGCCGGGGGATGGAGTAATGGAAACAGTTCAACGCAACGGATTCCTCGAAGCCGTGATGAGCAACGGCGAAGGCCAACGCCGCGGATGACGTCCTTGAAGGGTCCCCTAGAATTTAACTTCCCGGACCATGGATGATCCGTTGTAGAACGCCACTGATTTCATCGACGGTATCACCGTGAAGGTCGGCGAGCTCTGCGTAAGATAACTCGATCCGCAGGGGAACTCGTAGCGTCTGATATGGCCGTCGCCAAATGTGACGATGGCATGTGTGCAATGCAACGTTGGATCGACCGTGAAGAGCTTTCCGCCGGACTTCGCGACATCCTTGGTGAACAACTGCGCGCGGCTATGGTTGTTCACAACCATCTCGCCAAGCACGGAGCCCTTTCCAAGCCGCATCGTCACGATGCCGCGGGCGTCGTTGCGGGCGTTGATGCCGCTCTGGGCAATCGACTCCGGCGTGAAATTCCCCTTGCCGTCCCCCTTCAGAAGAAGGCCGTAGCCGGCATCACGGCGCGGGATCAGCGGCTCCGGGCCGTCGAAAAAGTTGCCGGCCAGGAGAATGTCCATGTGTCCGTCGCCGTCAAAATCCTCGGCAACCGTGCCGAATGTCGGGGAGAGCTGGGCGATGTCCGGCAGGGGGTGAACCGCGAACTTCCCGTTGCCCAGGTTCTCAAGATAACACGTTGCAAACGTGGTTGCCCTGACGAAATATGCGGAGTCGAGCTTGGCCTTCGGGATCACCTGCTCCAGGCCGGCGCGGCCATAGGCGCCGTAGGTTGTGAACTTCGCCTGCATGCTCGGGATCTGCGAGATGATCCTGGGCCGGTCCACGATCGGGTATCGCTTCTGGTCGCGCTGGTCGAAATAGGAGAGGATGCAATCCAGGCTGCCGTTGCCGTCGAAATCCGCGGTGTGCGCATCGATCGGGTACTCCGGCGATGTCTTGTAGCGCCAGTTCAACCCGATGTTGCCGACGATGTAATCCATGTCCCCGTCATCATCCAGATCCACCGGCGTCAGGCTGTTCCACCATCCGGTCACGGAGTCTATCCCCGTC
>JBDSJW010000115.1:0-2666 GCA_039917235.1 Kapaibacterium sp. (SeqCode)
ATCAAGGTGTGGTTCAAGCCGGCGCCGGGTGTGACCACGTCCGCGGCGGCGGTGCCGATCACCTACGTCCCGGGCAGCCCGACCGTATACACGGATAACCTGGGATTCAAGCTGTCGTTTCGATTCCTTTGCGCGCTGGATCGTCCGGCTGCACGGGGTAGTAACTAACGCCCGGATGGGGCATGGTTCCGCCCCGGGAGGGGATGCCCGGGGCGGACCAGATTTTTTCACATCTGAATCAGAAGGACCATCGACATGGCAGAGTTCCCTTCCCTACCGTATTGCTGGAGCGTGCGATTGAAAATCGCCGCCGGCCAAACCAGCACCGGCGAAAAGGAGTTCCAGTGCGTCGAGCAGCCGATGGACGTGGACTATATCGATGTCTTTCTCTCCGATAATAACGGGCCGATTCAGCGCTCGGAGGTGGCGCGGGATCAGTGGCTGCTCACGATCACCTATCAGGGGCACGCATTCCAGTCCGAGGCATATGATGTTTTCGCGCTGGGAGATTACTCGAAGAGCCACGGCTTTAAGGGCTTCCGCCTGCCGGGAGACAATATCAAGCTCAAGTTTGTCTTGAGCTACAATGATCAGATCAACGGCGGCACGCCGCTGAACGCGGCTCCGATCACCTGTCACGTTCTGTTTTTCGGACAGAGAGTCTATGGCAACAGTCAGTGACCAGATCGAGGCCTGCTTCGTGCGGGCCGGCTCGTATGCCACTCTCATATGGATGAGCAGTCGTCAGGGCGGCGGGAGCGTGCAGAGCGACGAGGATATCGATGGGACCGACTTTACGGCGTATCGATCCGAGATGCTGGCAATGGGACAAGCCACGGCCACGATACCATCGGATGGTCGTATCAGCAGTCCCTTTACCACGGGAATGCGTCTGCTGACGCCGATCGACTGGCTGCGGGGGCGCCGCGTCGCGCTGACGCGCATCACATGGCGGGCGTATGATTCCACGCTCTTGGACGGTGGCGCGGCGGCGGGACAGGATCAGGATACGCTCGACGCGATCGAGGCATCCCTCGACACCAGCAGCGATGCGTTCGCGCAAAGCCGCCTGTTGATGGGAGAGGTCTCCGGATGGCAACCAAATTTTTTCCGTCCGGTGTTCCGGATCAATAGCATCGATCTGTATCCCTCGTTGCGATCGAACGGTCAGGGAACCGGGCATCTCGCGGATCTCTCGATCGGGCTTCCTCTCCCGGTCTGTACGGAGTTCCATAACCCGATCGATTTCGGGTCGTTCATGTCGCATGAAGTTTCGGCCTGGACGGGTCAGATCGTGCCCGCCACGAATACCGTTCAGCGATACGTGCTTCAGTGCGTGGCTGAATTCATCGTTCTCTAACCGACACAGATATGGCAACGTGCATTCCATCCAAGCGCGCCCCGGTCCGCCTGACCGCCGAGGAGGTTCACTCCCTCTCGCTTCAGAGCGCAAGCCGCGTGGCGGATTCCTTTAGCAAGGTCAACGCGAATGATCTGGCGAGAGTCGGGACCGCGATGGCGCATCATGAATCGACCTTCAATGCCGCGGCGATAAATCCTCAGAAGGGATCCTCGGCCGCCGGTCTGACGCAGATCGTCTGCAAGACGCAATGGGGGATCGAAGATCGCATGGGGACGCCACGGGACACCAATCGGGAACGGATCTTCGATCCGGCATATGCCCTGTGCCTCTCGATGTGGTACTTGTGCGAGCATTTTCGCCGCTACGGAACATGGGCAAAGGCGCTGTCGGCCTACAATCAGGGGCATCCGAACGCCGCCGGCGATCGGTACGCCAGAACGGTCCTTGCGGGGATCACGAAGCTGAACCTCGCGGCGATCGAATCCGGACTTCGTGATG
The DNA here is from genome assembly GCA_039917235.1 of Kapaibacterium sp. (SeqCode). GTDB lineage: Bacteria > Bacteroidota > Ignavibacteria > OLB7 > OLB7 > JAFDZV01. The sequence goes on from JBDSJW010000115.1 coordinate 1,862, forward strand.
TCGCGGAAGCCGATCCGAGCGCGGCCTCGTCGATGGATCCCGCCCTCTTCACGCCCGGAACAATGGGATAATCCTATGGCAAGTCCGCTCAGACGGCCACAGTTCTCACCGAAGAAGGCGTATCACTTCGGCACGCTGGTCAAATCCTCCGATCGGAGCAATCCGGAGTGGGTCACGCGCCCGCTGGTGCAGCACGGGAGTTTTTTCCTGAAGGATAAATGCCGGACGATCCAGACGTGGTGCGAGAAGAACCCGCATGGCATGGATCCGAAGAAGCCCTTGGCGTTCTACGAGGAACAGGAGGACGGGCGGTTGGAATACATGGGGAGCGGCACGCCGCAGGTTCCGCCGACGGCGATGGAAGGGGGCGGCCTGGCGGACGGGCTATCCCCCTTTCCCCCGCACTACTATCCGAGTGCGCCGGCGGCATCAAACCAGATCCCGGCCTATGTGCAGGATCAGATGGAGTTTCTTCAGCGGCGCATCGAATCGAGTGATTCGACGATCACGCAGCTGCTCCAGGCGATGGAGGCGAAGAATTTGGAAGTGTTGGCCGCGCACAAGGAACAGATGGCGCTCTTCACGCAGCTCCAGATCGAGCGGGTGAAAACCGAGACGCAGGCGAAAGCGGAAGAGGAGATGGAGAAGATGATCGAGCGGCGGGAAAAACAGGTTGCCAAGGAAGGGGGCGGCCTGGGCGATCCCGCGCAATGGCTGAACCTGATCATGACGGGAGTAAGCATGCTCTCCGGGGGTGGATTTGGCGGCGGGAAGGCCGGACCAATCACGCCGGCGCTTCCGTTTG
>JBDSJW010000116.1:0-11643 GCA_039917235.1 Kapaibacterium sp. (SeqCode)
GGGACGTTTGAAACGTCCCCCTACAAATTATGCGCGCCAGGTTGTTCTGACGCGTTGATGGGGGACGGGGGGAGGGGACGTTTGAAACGTCCCCCTACAAATTATGCGCGCCAGGTTGTTCTGACGCGTTGATGGCGGGGGGAGGGGACGTTTGAAACGTCCCCCTACAAATTATGTGCGCCAGGTTGTTCTGACGCGTTGATGGCGGGGGGAGGGGACGTTTGAAACGTCCCCCTACGACATTATGTGCGCCAGGTCATCATTTGCCGGTGTATTCGGATATCCTGTATCCCTTCGGGAATTCGAACGTGGATGCCGGGACATCGATGCCCGCCGATATCTCCACCGGCTCCGCGATATAATCGACCTTGTCCTCGGCCGAGACCAGATGCTCTCTGATCGTGATTCCCCGCCATACCCAGTTCGTCACCGTCATTCCGCCGGAGCTTTTCCGGAGCACTTTGCAGTGATAGCCGGAGATCACGGTGTCGGGGAGCCGCTCGGCGCTGGATTGATTGAGGAGATATGCCGCAAACGATATGGTTGCCGCCTCCGGTGACGCCAGATATCGCTGGATGCTCAGGTTCGGTCGGTGCCATCCCATCTGCGTCCTGATATCGGCGTAGGCGTTGGTCGAATCGGTGACAATCGAGACCACATTGTTGATTGCTCCATTGGCCGAGCCGAGCGGATAGGGGATGACGTTCTCCTCCTTCCGTTCACGGACGCCGTAGTGATCGAACGTCAGGCGACGTTCTCCCCGTCTGTTTCCGGTGAACCGGAGCACCACCCGTCCGGTCGCGATCCCATACCGGGCAGGGCCTCCGTCGGGAGCCCTGAGCGGGACGGTATCGCTGGCGATGGCGCGGGGAGCCTGCGCCAGGGGAGGAGGAGCGTTTGTATCGATTCTGGATGCGGCCAGAAGGCTGTCGCCGGCGGGGGAGTGCGTGCTTCCCGGCGCGAAGGGAGCCGCTGAATCCGCCGGGGTGGCCGATGATGACGTGGCACCGGAGTCCGTCTGCTGGCGTGCCGGTGCATGCTTGGAATCACCGCAGCCAATGGCAACAAGAAGGGAGAATACCGCGAAGCAGGCGCGGGCCGATCCATGAAGGGACATGTCGTGTTGATCTGAATGAAAGGGGAGCCCCGAAACGGCGGGGGCGTTCAGGTGAACGTCCCAATGTGGCTCTATCAGACTGCTGAAGAACGTCACCTGCTCCGTTGGCCTTCATCATTCGCTCACTGAGGCATCCGGAAGGACGCCTCAGTCGCTCAGATTCGGCCGCCGTGCATCTGATCGTCCTTGAACAGTCTGGGCATCTGTAGGAATTCAACAGGCTGATAGTGGACGCGCCGGCGGCCCGGATTGTGGCGGGATGCCGGCGCGGTACGTAATCAGCGTATCGCGAAAAGATGGTCCAGCCAGAGGCTGGAGATCTTCTCAAGCACCGTGTTGGCCTTGAGCCGCGAGTTAAGGAAATGGAAATCGACTTCGTCGAGATGCTGATCCTGGTTGAAGCAACTGAAGATAAAGCCCTTCTCCTCGCCGGTGACCGGATCGATATGACGCTGGAGGCACTGTGCGCAGACCTCCTTCATCATGCACTGCATCGGCGAGTTGATGGAGCCGATGGCGACATGCGGCCCCATGTACGGCGCCAGCAGCCCGTAGCGCGCCGCCTGCACCGCCGCCATCATCCTGTCGGAGCCGATGGCGACAAGGCGCGTCCCCTGGCTCAGCGGGAATGTCTGCTCGCCAAGTTCCCCCTTGGCAAATGCCACCATCGTCTCAAGGATGTTCCCCCTGAAGTAGGAATCCTGCGGCCTGCGCGGGGTGATCTCCGCCCCCGTGTCGCTGCTCCAGATCACCTGATCGGCGGAATCCTCCACATCGCTCTGATGATAGAGATCCTCCCCTTTCTTGTAGCCGGCGAAATAGACCACGCGGCAGCCGTTGGCGCGCATCGCCTTGCCGATCGAGAAGAGGACGGCATTTCCCAGGCCGCCGCCGCAGAGGATCACCTGCTCGTTCTCCGGGATCTCCGTGGGGGCGCCGGTCGGCCCCATCAGCACCACCCGTTCCCCCTGTTGCAGCGACGCGCAAAGCCGTGAGCTGGTCCCCATCTCCAGGACGATCGTGCTGATCAGGCCGCGCTCCACGTCCACCCACGCGCCGGTAAGGGCCAGCCCCTCCATCAGCAGCGGCGTGCCGTCGATAACCGTGGCGGTGCTCTCGTAGTTCTGAAGCCTGTAGAACTGTCCGGGACGGAACCGCTCGGCGGCGAACGGCGCGCGGATCACGATCTCCACGATCGTCGGCGTCAGGCGGATCACCTCGTGGACCGTTGCGGTCAGCCGGTCATCCAGCATCTCCGCGAAGGAATCCCACTCGGCATCCCGCTCGTGCTGCGTTGCCGGGTCCAGCGCCGCAAGTTCATCGGCGAACAGCTCCACCACATGCGGGTAGCCGTCCTTGGCCGATGCCATTGCCTTTACCACGTTGCCGGCATAGCTCGGGTGATTGTCGCCGTAATAGCTGATCAGCTTTCCATCGCGGTTGTACGATGTGAAAAAGCCGACCTCGCCACGCTCCGCCTCGCGAAGAAGGACGTCGCGGAGCGACTGATGACCGTTGCCGTTGCTCTGTTGTTCGTTCATGAGAATCGTCTGAGAGAGAGTCTTCGTTGATGCTCTGTTTGTAGTACGGTTGCGACTATCATTGTTGCTGCGCGCTTGCAGACGTTTGTCGATATCGATGTTTGTCAACGGTCGCAGACGTTTGTCGGGGCGGGTTTCAAACCCGCCCGGACGGGACGACCGACGATCAAACAAACGTTGTTACGCAGTCTCCATCGCCGCGATATCCGACGCCGAGCACGTGACGAACGGCGCGAAGAACTGATTCCACTTATCGTAGGCGAACGCGCCGGGATTCTCGCGTTCGATGATCGTGTTCGGCGATGTTCCCGCCGCCACCATCACCGAGCGGGCCGGCATGGTGATAAGCTCGCGACTTCCCCGCCATTTCCCCTGCTCGTCCATCTCCTGCCGCTCGAACACCACGGCGGACACCGCCCCGTGCCGGTCCGCGACCGCCTCCACCGGCGAGAGATTTTCGATAAAGTAGATCCCCTCTTCCAGCGCCTTGATGATCTCCTCGTGGTTCAGCCGATATGCCGGCGCATCGTTCATCGTCTTCCGGTAGACCAGCGAAACGCCCCCCCAGCCACGAATCATGTCGATAAAGTTTGGTGCGCGATGCTCCTCGGCCGCACGTTTCCGCTCCGCCTCGATCGCCTCGCCATGTGCGATAAACTCCTTTAGCGCCTCCGTCTCCTCATCGTTGAAGAGCTTCCAGAATTCCTCCTCGCCCCGCTCGGCGATAAGCACGCGGGAGCGGCTGAGGACGCGTTCCACCTGAACCGGATAGTAGGCCATCAGCTCGGTCGTGGTGTCGATGCCGGTCAGCCCTCCGCCGATAATCACGGCAGGCAGGCGCACCTGGAGGTTGGCGAGCGCCTTCGGCTTGAACGCGCCGGTAAGCTGAAGCGCCATCAGGAAATCAGACGCCTGGCGGACGCCCCGCAGCAGGTTGTTCTTCATCGGGACGATGGTCGGTTTGCCGGCGCCGGTGGCAATCGCGATATGATCGAACCCCAGATTCCACGCATCCTCGATGGAGATGGTCCCGCCGAAACGGACGCCGCCGTAGAACTTGAAGCGGTTCCGTCGTGCCAGCGCGATGTAGATCACCTTCAGAAAATTCTTATCCCAGCGGACGGTGATCCCATACTCCGAAACCCCACCAAAGCCAAGCAGCACGCGGCTCTGAAGCGAATCGTAGATCTCCGCGCGCCAGTCCGCCACCGGCTCCGGCGCCGAGTTTTTCGTGCCGGTCAGATGCTCCGCCAGCGGCTCAATCTTCAGGCCATCGATCCCCACCACGCCGAAGCCCTCGTTGATCAGATAGTGGGCCAGCGTATATCCGGCCGGACCAAGGCCCACCACCAGGATCTTCCTGCCGTTGTAGGGGAGTGCGTATGGGCGGCGGACGTTGAGCGGATTCCAGCGGGTGAGGAGGGAGTAGATCTCGAAGCCGTAGGGGTAATCGAGCACTTCGGTCAGCACGCCGGTCTCGATCTGCGGGATATTCACCGGGTCCTGCTTCTGATAGATGCACGCCTTCATGCAGTCATTGCAGATACGATGTCCCGTGCCGGGGCACATCGGGTTGTCGATCATCACGATTGCCAGGGCGCCAAGGCCATCGCCGTTGTGTTTCAACAGGTGCATCTCGGAGATCTTCTCATCCAGCGGGCAGCCGTGGAGCGCAACGCCCAGCGGGTTCCGCTTCTTGGTGCCATCCTTCTCGCGAAGCCCCTTGGAGCAGGAATCCTTGTCGCGGTTATGACAGTAAATGCAATACTCCACCTCGTTCATCACCTCGCGATGATCGTACCGATCGTCGGTCAGTTCAAATCCATCGCGGTAGCGGAGATGCTCGGCGGGGCCAATCCTGGCGCCCGGCGGCATATTCTCCGGGACGCGGATCGGGACAAGGTGGGCGTAGTCGATGTTGTGCGGCGTGCGGAGCGAAACCCAGTTGTGGACGCCGGTGGCGGTCAGGTAATGTTCGACGGCAACCCATCGTTCGTACAGCTCCAGCAGCGCCGTCACCAGCGTCTCCGTCTGCGCGGTTTCGGTGATCTCCGGCAGCAGGCCGGCAAGCAGGGGGGAGGTGCTGCGGGCTTCCTGTACTCTGCCGATCAGATTGTCGGCGTCCCTTGCCAGCTCTCCATCGATCGCGGTGGCGCCCTTGAGCGATTTCTCCATGTTGAGCAGATCCACCACCACGGTGGCCGTTCCCCGTTCCGGGTCGCCGGCCGCGAACGTCGCGCCGAATGCGAGCCGGTTCAGCGCATCGACCTCTTCACGGACGGCGGCGATCGCGATGGTGCCGACATTCGGATACTTCTTCAGCGCCCTTCGTGCGACGAATTCGCGTTTGAAGATGAAGATCACCGTTTCCGCCTCCACCGCGTGCTTCATCCTCCCATGCTGGTCGCGAACCTGGAACAGCTCGGAGATAAAGGCGGAGAGGTGAGGGGTGATGTCGACGATAACCTCGGAGACATCTTCGGGCTTCATCCCCTCGCCAAGCGTCTCGCGATAATGGTCGAACCGTTCCCACAGCGCGGCATCCGACTCGCGGACGGAGTTGTAGAAGCGTTCTGTGAGTTCGCGAAGCCTGTCCGGAATGTAGAGGTCGGCGTAGGTGAAGCCGGGAATGCCGATGAGCAACTGCGTGCCCGCGGCCGTGGGGTTATGATTCATCGAATGCAAAAATTCGTTCGAGGGACGATGCGAGTCTGCAAACATAAGGAAATGAATTGTCGCGAACGTCGGATGCGCGTCGTTGAGTCGTTGACGTCGGGGCGGGTTTCAAACCCGCCCGTACAGAGTACGATGCCGGAATACTCTCCAACAGCACGCACATACTCGTTAAAATTTATATCTCGCGAGAAAACGGTTGCATTCGCAGAGGCTTAGTGCTTATTTTTGTTTCCCTTTCGGACGGATCGGGCCTGTAGCTCAGTTGGGAGAGCGCTTGAATGGCATTCAAGAGGTCAGCGGTTCGATCCCGCTCAGGTCCACGCAGATCGTCGATGGATGCCTGTTAGGATGCAGATCCGCTCGACGTTCGGAACATTTCTCGGGGTGGTAGTTCAGTTGGTTAGAATGCCTGCCTGTCACGCAGGAGGTCGCGAGTTCAAGTCTCGTCCATCCCGCCTTCAACCGATGCCGATCTTCATGTAGTGATGATCGGCATCGTTGTTTCCATGACTCTGTTCGGCTCAGACCGATCCAGTACCCGCCGTCGGTCCGGCGAGGACGACAACGACCGTAGAACCAGCATCAGATCTCCATGGCGATTCTACCCATCTATACCTTCGATCACCCGATTCTCCGCCGGAAGCTCCGCCCGATCGCGGAGATAACCGACGATGTGATCCGCCTTGCCCTCGACATGCACGCCACGATGAAGAACGCGGACGGCATCGGCCTTGCCGCCAATCAGGTCGGCGTGGATCTGGCGATGACCGTTATCGATCTTCGGGGCGTGGATGGCTACGAAACCGCCGCGCCGCTTACGCTGATCAATCCCGTTGTGGAGTATCACTCCGATGAGGAGGAAGCCTACGAGGAGGGATGCCTCAGCCTTCCCGAGCTTCGCGCCGACGTTGTCCGCTCCACCGGAGCGCAGGTCAGGTTCTACGATACCGCCATGCGCGAGCAGGTAATGGAGGTGGATAAATTGCTTGCCCGGGTGATGCAGCATGAGATCGATCACCTCAACGGCATCTACTTCATCGACCATCTCAAGCCGATGCGCCGCGCAATCCTGAAACGCCGCCTCCTCGAAATCAAGCGTGGCGAGGTGGAGACCGATTATCCGCTGCATACCGAAGGGTAGGGGTTCCTCCGTATAGGCAATTCATGAATTGCCCCAACTTCATTCTCTTTCCATATACGCAATGACTTCGCGCGAGCTCCGCCAATCGTTTCTCGATTTCTTCCGTGAACGTGGGCATACCATTGTCCCATCCGCTCCGGTCATCCCGCACGGTGACCCGACCCTGCTCTTCACGAACGCCGGGATGAACCAGTTCAAGGATATCTTCCTTGGCACCGGCAAACGGGATTACGTCCGCGCGGCGGATACGCAGAAGTGCATCCGCGCATCCGGCAAGCATAACGATCTGGAGGATGTGGGGCACGATACCTACCATCACACCTTCTTCGAGATGCTCGGCAACTGGTCGTTCGGCGACTACTACAAGGAGGAGGCGATCTCCTGGGCGTGGGAGCTGCTGACGGGCGTCTGGGGCCTCCCGCCGGAGCGTCTGCACGTCACGGTTTATCGTTCGGATGATGAGAGCGAGCGGGATCAGGAGGCGTATGATATCTGGTTGAAGCAGCCGGGGATGCGCCCCGATCATATCCACTGGTTCGGCGCCAAGGATAATTTCTGGGAGATGGGGGAAACCGGCCCGTGCGGTCCCTGCTCGGAGATTCATTACGATCGCACGCCCGACCTGAGCGGCGGGCCGCTGGTCAACGTCGGCGTCCCGGAGGTGATCGAGATCTGGAACAACGTCTTTATCCAGTACAACCGCCGATCCGATCGCGGGCTGGATGAGCTTCCGGCAAAGCATGTCGATACCGGCATGGGCTTCGAGCGGATCTGCGCCGTAATGCAGGGGAAGGAGAGCAACTACGACACCGATGTTTTTATGCCGATCATCAACGAGGTCGAGCGGATCTCCGGCATGAAGTACACCGGCAGCCTGACCGACAGGCCAAGCATTGCCATGCGCGTTCTCGCCGATCATATCCGCACCCTCTCCTTTGCCATCGCTGATGGCGCCGCCCCCGGCAATGCCGGTCGTGGCTACGTCCTCCGCCGTATTCTCCGCCGCGCCGTCAAGTACGCATTCATCGACCTGAACATCAAGGAGCCGGTTTTCTATAAGCTCCTCCCGGTCCTCGTCGAGACGATGGGGGATGTATTCCCGGAGATCAGGACACAGCAGGCATATATCGAGAAGATCATCCGTTCGGAGGAGGAGAGCTTTGGGACGACGCTGGAGAGAGGGGTGAAGGAGTTTGAGATCCGTAGTATTGTCGCTATATCAAATCGGCTTAATGCACGGGGAGAGGCTGATATCCTGGCTGGCGGCCTTGATGATGATTCATATTCCATTGAGAGGAACGGAACCAGAACAACGTATGAGACGCTCGGTGAAGCCGTAACCGCTCTGGGCTTTCCGGTTGTGCTCCCTGGCGATGATGCCTTCTTCCTCTATGACACCTGCGGTTTCCCCCTTGACCTCACGGAACTTCTCGCCCGTGAGCGTGGCATGACGGTCGATGCCGAGGGGTTTAACCAGCGTATGGCCGATCAGAAGCAGCGCGGCCGTGATGCCCGCAAGGCGTACTCGCAGGAGGCGCTTGGCGCAACGTTCGGCGGGATGACGGAGTTTATCGGGTATAACGACTGGAGCACTGACTCCAACATCATCGCGGTCGGGGAGAGCGGGGTGGTGCTGGACCGTTCGCCCTTCTACGCGGAGATGGGAGGGCAGCAGCCGGATCATGGCGAGCTGGTGATCGGCGGCGAGCGCTATCATGTGAGCGATGTTCAGAAGGTCGGCTCGGCGTTCGTGCATGTTATCGACGGGGACATTGCGGCGGCGGTTGGCGAGCGGGCGCACGCGGAGATTGACAGGATCAGGCGGAACGCCATCCAGCGGAATCACTCCGCCACGCATATCATTCATGAAGCGCTCCGTCGCACGCTGGGGACGCATGTGCAGCAGGCCGGATCGCAAGTGGCGCCGGGATATCTCCGCTTTGACTTCAATCATTTCGACAAGGTCGGCGAATCGGAGATGCGGGATATCGAGGCGATGGTCAACGCGAAGGTGCGGGAGGGGATCGTGGTGCGGACGGAGGAACTGCCGTACGATGAGGCCAGGACCATCCCGAATGTCAAGATGTTCTTCGCCGATAAGTACGGCTCCAAGGTCCGCGTGGTGACGATCGATCCCGATTTCTCCGTGGAATTCTGCGGCGGCACCCACGTGGTCAACACCGCCGATATCGGCCTTGTGAAGATCGTCTCCGAGGGGAGCGTGCAGTCGGGCGTGCGGCGCATAGAGGCGCTGACCGGCACCACCGCCGATGAGCTGCTGCTTGGACGGTATTACGAGATTGAGCGGCTTTCCAAGCGACTCGGCGTGCCGGACAGGGAATTGTACGAGCGGGTTGAGGCGTTGCTTGAGGAGAAGAAGCAGCTTGAGAAGGATCTCGCGGAGGCGCGCGTCGCCAAAGCCGCCGGCGGGCTGGACGCGCTCCTCTCCTCGTCGGTGGAGCGCGACGGCGTCCGTATCGTCTCCGGCCGGGTGGACGCCAGCGACGTGGAATCGCTCAAATCGATCGGCGACGATCTGCGAAATCGTCTGAAGAATGGCGGCATCGGGATGCTTGGCGCGGAGATCGACGGCAAGGCAACGCTGGTCTGCGTGGTCACCGATGACCTGGTGGGCCGGTTCAGCGCCGGGAAGATCGTTGGCGCGGCGGCGAAGCTGGTTGGCGGCGGCGGCGGCGGGAAAGCGCATCTTGCCACGGCCGGCGGAAAGCTGGTGGAGAAGCTTGATGAGGCGCTCGCGGCCGTTCCCGATCTGGTCGGCGCGGCCTGATCGAGGGGCATTCATCGGCACGCAGCGGTCGGGGTGGAGAGAAAACGTTCATTCGTGTGTTCTATCATTCGAATCAGGCTCATCGACGGGAAACGATGTCTGCGATCTCCTTCAATATCGGATCGTCCCCGGCTTCATCATGCCATTTCCGGCGTTTATCGCGGGGGGGCCGATGATGGAGCGCCAACCGAGCGGCACCGACCCGATCCGGCAGCTTATCGATGAGCATGAGATCTTCATGGAAGCCCTGAACGATCTTGCCGCCGCGATGCTGCTGGTGCCGGAGGGGGCGCCCGAGCTTCCGGCCGGCGTTCTTGCCACGGCCGAGGCGATCTGGCGCGCGGTCAATGAGCATCTGAACGTCCATTTCGTAAAGGAGGAGGAGGTCTTCTTCCCCTATATCGAGCGGATGATTCCCGGCGCCCGCGTCAAGTTTCAGTTTCTGCACGTGGATCACGACCGGCTGCGGGAGAACTTCGAGGCGTATACGGAGGCGCTTCAGGACTACCGGGCGTTCGGTGGGAGCGTCGGGGGGGTACGGACGATACGGCTGGTGGCGGGTGAGATGATTCGATGGTTCTACTACCATATCATCGCCGAGGACGCCGTTTATTTCGATATCGCCGAGCGGACGATGTCGCCGGAGGAATCGCGGGAGGTGCTGGGGAGGATGCGGTCGATCGAGTGGCGCCTTCGCGAGCAGGTGGCCCCGTTCGTCGAGACGCGGGAGAACCTCCGGCCGCCGAAACCGGCCGATCTCTGAGATCCGGCGAGAGCCATCCGGTCGCCTGAACAACGCCGTGGATGATCTTCTTCAGGCTACATGCCCGATCCCGGGACGATATCGGCGCCGTACTTCTTCAGGAGCGCCTTCGGCTCCGCCCCGTGGAGCGCCTCATAGATCGCTTTCATCCCCTGGCCTATCCTCGGCCCCGGCCTGATGGCGATATCGAGCGGGATGATGTAGACACGATTCCCCTTGACGGCCTTCAGATCCTTCCATTCAGGGTAGTCCGCCAGCAGCGCCGGAACCGCGTCCCACGATGTGCCCGGCATCAGGATGACATCGGGATTCTGGAGCAGCAGCTCCTCCCGGTTGTACTTCGGATAATTCTCGGTGGCTCCGGCGGCGATATTTCTTCCCCCGGCCAGCTCGATCTCCTCGGCCAGAAATCCCCGGCTGGCGGTGATCAGCGGAGACTTGTCGATCACGATAAACGTCGAAACCTTCTCCCCCTGCTTTGCAAGCGCCGTGATTGAATCGATCGTTTTTCGCAATGCCGACGTCATCTGCCGGGCCTGAGTAACTTTTCCGAGCAGAATCCCAATAGTATCAATGGTCGTGAGGGTCTGGGCCACGCTGTCCTGCCGCATCACATAGGCCGGGAGCTTCAGATCGCGGAGCTTATCGTAGTTGCCGTTGGTATTGCCGACCTTGGTCATCAGGATCAGATCCGGCTTCAGGCCGATGATCTTCTCGAAGTTGATGGAGAGCATATCCGCCACCGGCGGCAGTTGAAGCGCCTCCGGGGGATAGTTGCAGAACGATGTTCTCCCTATCAGCCGATCCCCGGCGCCAAGCGCGTAGACGATCTCCGTCAGGTTTGGGGCAAGTGAAATCACCTTCCGGGCGGGGCCGTTCAACACGAGCCGTCCCCCCATCACGTCAGTAAGGCGAATTGCGCCGGAGGAATCGGTTTGCGCCGATGGGGGAGATGGTTCCCGCCGGTTGCAGCCGCCGGCCAGCAACAGCCCCAGCATCCCGCCGATCAGGAGATGAAAGCCGCCAATGCGCGGATGGGTGATCGTGTGTGTAGACATGGAAAATATTGATTGAGGGCAAAGATACGTCCCTCCCCGGGTCCCTCCGATATCTTGTCAGAATCTTCGTTCGTATAATTTTTCTGAACCCAAATGCGATTGTTACACCCTTTTTCCCTGCGGATGGCGCCCGGTCGCGCTCTGGCGGTCATTCTCCTCCTTTGTATTTCCTCCATCTCCCACGCGTTTGCCCAGGGGCTTCCAAAGGAGAACCCCGAGGGGACGATCCGGCAGCGGGATGAGGAGTATCGCGAATCGCTCGAACGGACCAAGGAGGAGGGGATGGAGGAGGATGTGCGCGGTCGTGATGAGTGGTTTATGTTTCAGCGGCGTTTCCCCTACGATGTGATCCCCGCCGGCGCGCACGCCGCGGCGATCCGCGAGACCCGGTCGATGGAGGATCGGCTCCAGTCATCGTTTGGGAAGAAGGGGCTTCCGTCGCTCCTCTCCACCACGCAGTGGGAGTCGATCGGGCCGATAAACGTCGGCGGACGCATTCCGGCGGTGGCGTACCATCCCACCAAGACGGGGACATTCCTGATCGGCACGGCGTCGGGAG
>JBDSJW010000117.1:0-10365 GCA_039917235.1 Kapaibacterium sp. (SeqCode)
GATATTCCGAGGCGGCCCGTGATACGGGTCGCCTCGATTCGTTTCGGGACCGACCGAACGGAATAAAAAAAGGCGCCGAACAGTAACGCTGTTCGGCGCCTTACGTGTATTCTCTGCGTGGGGTTAGTAGGATTCGAACCTACGACCTCATCCATGTCAAGGATGCGCGCTAACCAACTGTGCCATAACCCCGGTAATCCCCTCGCGTTTGAGGGGGCTGCAAATATAGCCAGCGGATAGAGGCCGATACAAGATTTTTTTGCCGTCGGGATGAATTGTAACGATGATACCGTATCATCCCATTAAGCAAAATCCACGGAAATTTGTTCTTTCTCATACGGATGATGTAGGTTTGCAGCGTTTGGAACCTGCCACTCGTACTACGCGAGATATCGCAATTCATGGCTCCCACGGGAGTCGACAGCATCCCGGCTGACCGGCCGGAGATAACATTCACATCAAAAGGAAGTCATTCCGATGAAATCACGCGCTCTGTTCATGGCCGGATGCCTCTTCGCTCTCGGCATCGCCTCGTGCGGCCCGAAGACCGAAACGCCTTCGACCACCGATACGACCACAGTAAAGATGGACACAGTGAAGCCGGCCGATACCACCAAGCCGGTCACTGTCGATACCGCAAAGAAGGCCGATACGATGGTGCTGAAGTCGAACGATTCGCTCAAGCACTCCGACAGCGTCAAGAAGGTGGAGACCACCGGCACGAAGAAGGAGACCAAGCCGGTCGTCAAGCCAACCGGCTCGAAGCCGGCCACCGATAACGGCACTGGCGGAACTCCGTCGGACGCCAGCAAGCCACGTCGCAGCAACGGCGGCACCGGCGGCGTGATGAACACCAACCCGCCCGCCGAGAATGGTGGCGCGGTCGGCTCCTCGAAGCCCCGCCGTTAACAGACTGTTGAACAGTCTGGGCATTCGAAGTAATTCAACAGGCCGTTAAGTCTGTCCGCGCAACAGCGGTTGAACCGCCCGTCCCTCCCAGGAGGTGACGGGCGGTTTCCGTTTGAACCCGCGCGATAGATTGAGCGCCGGCGGAACCGACACCGGACATCCCTGACGTTATAGCATCAGGCGGAGGAAACGGGAAGCTCATCATCGCTTACGATGTCGGGCTTTTTCCGTATCGCTCCGGCGATGCCGTCCGCAATCGCAAGCAGCAGAAATCCCCCCCACTCGATCACCAGAATCTCCGTTCGCTCCCGGGGAATCGATGATACATATGTGAGATAGGTGAAGGGTCCGACGAGCGCAGCCCAGAGCCATGCCTTCCTGAGACGGCCGCCGGGGATAAATGGCAGCAGGATCAGCGGCGCGGTGAAGTACCAGATATGAACCTTCGCCCCAAGGACGATCTGCAGGGTGGTGATCAGCAGCGCGCGCCATGCAAGCCCCTCCACGGTACGGCGGCGCAACGGCCAGAGGAGAATCGCCATCAGCAGCATCAGATGCGTGCCGGTGCAGACGTTGCCGGCGATCACGTTCGACGGCTTGATATGCAGGTAATCGAACCATCCCTTGATGGCGTAATAGAAGCCGCCGTTGAACTCGTAGAAGTTGGTAAACCGCCCCAGCACCGTGCTGTAGGTCTTCAGCACATCGGGATCGAGAAGAGCGCCAAGCAGCAGCAGCGATGGAACGGCAAGAATCGCCCCGGCAATCAGCGCGCGACGGTCCAGCCAGCGGAACCAGAGCGCCAGCAACGGAAGCGGATAGAGGCGCATCCCTCCGCCGAATGCCAGAGCCCCAAGTCCTCCCCCCGATCCGCCGCAGGCATAGCCATACAGCCCCCCGGCCAGCCCCAGCACCCAGAAGGCATCGGTGTGCCCCTGTCCCGCCAGTTCCACCACCGCCAGCGGATGCCATGCGTACAGTAGGATATGGCGCAATGGTATCCCCAGCTTCTCCAGCGCCGCGATCGCCAGCATAATCCCGAGCATTTCCGCGGCGATCGTCATCAGCTTGTAGGCGTAATATCCCACCATGTACTCGCTCCCCGCCAGCTCCGAAACAGCCATCCCTGCGGCGAACACCAGTTGCGTGCCGGGAGGATAGATCGTGTTGGTGGTTGGATATCCCTGGCGATGAAACAGCTCATCGTGAAACCGGGAGAGCGAGCTATCCGCCGGCACATGGAGATAGGGGTTGACCCCGTGCAGCAGAAGCCGCCCGTCCCACAGATATCGATAGGCATCATCAGAAAGGGAGGGGAGCATCGGAAGCGTCAGGAGACGGAGAAGCAGGGCGATGCCGATGATGGTCCGCCGCGTGGGAACGATGCCGCGCCGGCCAAGCAACCAGTAAGCGATGTAGAGAAGAACCGTCGCGGCGGTGACAAACGCCAGATATGGCACATGCGCGACCCGGAGATCGCCGAGAAACGGGAGGGGCGCCAGCAGCGCGGCCACCAGAAGCCCGGCGATACGCGCCGGAAGGTCGCCGGAAACCGGCGGGGATGCTGGGGTGGTCTCCATCAATCGACGGCTACTCCTTTGCACAGAGGAACGCCACGCGGGTTCCATGCCCCGTGTCCGTTACCTGGAGATCGCCCATCAATGCGCGGATCAGGAACATCCCCCGCCCCCCTTCGCGCATCAGGTTTTCAGGGCTTACGGGATCGGCGATATCATCGGGATCGAACCCATCCCCCTCATCCTCCACCACGCAGTAGATCCCCTCGGCGCGGGCCTCCAGCCGGTAGTGGACGGACTTCGCGGGGTCCAGCCTGTTGCCGTGAACGATGGCGTTGTTCACCGCCTCGGTCATCGCCACCACAAGATTGAAAAACTGCCCATCGCTCAGAGTATAGGCGGCGCGGATCCCTTCCAGGAGCCGTGGCAGCGCGGAGATCTCCTCCCTGGTGGTATGGAAATCGCGCGCAAGTAGTATGTGAGGAGTCTGTGTCACGGAGGATCGGATGTTGATCATAAGCCGGAGCGCGAAGATAACCGCTTGCCGGAGGTTGACAAAAAATGCTCATGTGTCGGGGGAGGTTTCAAACCTCCCCTCCTGCTTGAAACGTGAGGGGAGGTTTGAAACCTCCCCCTACTAAAACCGGACGCCGGCGGTCATGAAGAGAATCGGCAGACGGCTTACCAGCCGGCTCTCGTCGAACCGATGCTCCCACCAGCCGGTGAAGCGGACAAGCGTTCGCTCGGAGAGATACGCCTCGAACCGCGCCGTGGGGCCAACCGAGGTCCGATCCGAATAGGGGAGCAGGGTGATGGATCGGGGATCGGTGCGATAACTCTTCACCCGCGAAAGCCGCCCGCCGATGCCGAACGTCGTCCCCTCGATGGCGCTCGTGGTCAGCTCCGCCTCCAGTCCCTCCGTCCGCGTCCGCTCCAGCGGGCTCTCCGCGAATTCATCCCAACTGAAACTCCCCCGCTCCGCTATCCGGAGATCGCCGCTGGCAAGGAGACGGAGCGTGGGGGAGATCGAAAGGCCCAGCGAATCGCGCAGATGAAGCTCCCGGAACGATCGCCCACGGATGTTCTGCGTCCGCCCCTCGAAATCGTATACCGTGTAGTTGGCAACCACCTCGGTCTCCAGATAATTCTGAAATCCCTCCCCTATCCGGTAGCCGACCGATGGGGCGATCCTGAAGACACGGTTCCAGTTATTATCGTTGCTGTTCTGACCGAAGAGATAGACCAGATGGGTGAGGAACACCTGGCCGTAGACGGAGAGATCAAGCATCGGGCTGAAGGAACGGGAGTAGCGCAGCTCCCCCTGAATCGTCTGCTCATCCTTGTCGAAATAGTTCGTCGGGCTGGGCGTGTCGTATCGATAGATCCCCACGGAGCCGCCAAGCGAGATGGTATCGTAGCGCGTTGGCCGGTACTCCGCCAAGCCCGCAAGCCGTATCTGCTGCGACACAAAATCGTTCTGCGCGCTGGTCGATCGCTTCTGCTCCAGCTCCACATCGCTCACCGATCCTATCCTCTCAACCGTGTTATCCTGCTCGCTGGTGTAATACTCCATTCTGGCGTTGACGCGCAGATGCGACGGGTTCCAGTGCCCTCCGATAACCGCGCCGATCGCCAGTTCGTTCCGCCCGAAGCCGTACGGATCGGGATCGCGCGGGAGGCCGGGCAGCCCTTCATTCTGCTCGCGCTGGTCGATCTTCAGCCGGGAAAGCGAAACCGTGGCATCGATCCCAAGCTCATCGTTCACCGGATAGCTGATCAGCGAATTGATCCGCAGCCGCCCCTCCCCTCGCTTCTGAAGCGCCTCGTAGGTCAGGCCACCGTACCGGAGGATATCATCCTCGCTCCGCTTCACAAGGAGATCAGTGTTGATAAGCTCGTAATGCCCCTGAAGATCGATCACCGACCCCTCCTCGAACTGGCGCGCGATATGAAGGTCCAGATCGCCGTTGCTGTTATGCCGGGGGGTCACGCTGTAGAAACGCCCGGCCCCCTGGGCGGCGATATGATATCCCTCCAGATCAAGCGACCCGGCCCCCTCGCCGTACAGGCCGATTCCCCCCTCCTCCACGTTCAACTGCCGGTTATACGCCCCTCCGGCGGCAAGCCCCAGCCGGTTCCCATCCCCGTCCACGATCCTTCCGCCAAACCCCAGAAAGCCGGCCGCGGTGTTGTTCAACCCGGCAATCCGGGCATCGCGGCTGGCATCGTTGGTCAGCGTCCCTTCCGAGAGCATAAAGATGCGGAACGGGGAGGATGTCCTGTACTCCATGTCGATCAGCGCGTCTACCTGATCCCTGGTCGATGGGGTGCCGAGCAGCGTGGTCGATGAGGTGAGATAGCTTCGAAAGATCCCCGCGGTGGCCCCCTGAAGCAGATGATAATCAGTGGTGAGCGATGTGGTGTGGGTCGCGTCGAACCGCTCGGCGCGCGCGATTGCCTGCTGCCGGATCGTGGAATCCGGGAACTCGGGAACCTGCCCCCGCACCGCCGTCGCGATCAGAAGAGAGAAGAGGAGCGCGCCGCACCGCCGGTTCGATAATCCCACCGGCGGGCCCTCAGGTATGAGTGTCGGAATGGAGAACGCCGGTGGCGGCCGCGAACCGATCGTGAAGGGAGGCAAGCGTACCCAGGGCCGCATCGCGATCAAGCGCCACGCTGATTGCCCGCCCCTCGATTCCCCCCTGCATCGCCAGCAGATCCCGCCCCGCGAACGCCGCGAAGAACCGCTCCATCTCCTCGCCGCTCAGCCGTCCCTCGCCAACCAGCGAGACCACCGATACCGGCGCGGCATGAGCCTCCACCGGCTCCGCGACCAGATGCACCGGAAGGGCGGCGTGTGGATACGACCCCGCCAGCAGAATCTGCATCCTGTGACGAAACCGCTGCTGCCAGATGATCGGCGTCTCGGCGGCAATGGCGCGGAGAAACGGATCAAGCGCGGCGGTCGTGGTGGCCGTCTCCAGCCAGATCAGCTCCGCGTCCGGGAGCAGCGCAATCGAATATCCACGCTCCCCCTCGGTCCCGATCGTGGTGGATTCCCCGCCAAGGCTGGTGATCACCAGCGGAATCGATGAACGCTCCACCGGCATCACCGTCCGCGGATGGAGGATCTTCGCCCCCAGCTCGGCCAGCGTGTTCGCCATTGCGTAGCTCATCGTCCGGAGCGTGCGGGCTTCGGGAATCAGCTTCGGATCGGCGGTGAGGATGCCGGGAACGCCGGTGTAGATTCTGACCTCGCGAGCGTCGAGGATCGAGGCGAGCATCGTGGCGGAATAGTTGGAGGATTCGCGCCCCATCGTGGTGGCCTGCCCCGATGAGCTTCGGGCGATATACCCCTCGGTCACCACCACCGGATGGGCAGCCAGCAGCGGGGGAATCTGCTCCAGCACCCGCTCCCGCGTCAGCTCAAGATCGGGCCGGGCGTAGCGATGCGCCCCATCGGTGATAATCAGATCAAGCGCGCTGATGCCGGCGGCATAGGCACCGGAAGGGCTGTCGTTCAGGGCGGCCAGCAGAAGCGCCGAGGAAAAGCGTTCGCCGAAATGGACGATCAGATCGAGCGTGCGCGGCGAAAGCTCGCGGACAATGCCAAGCCCCTGCACAACATCGGCAAGGCGTCCCCTGTGCGGAGCAATCGTCTCCAGCCATGCGCTATACGCCGTGGGGGAAAGCGCCCGGCGGGCGATCTCCGCGTGAAGCTCGATGATGGCGTCAAGATCGCGCGCGGCTGCGGCGGAATCGGCCAGCGCGTGATCGGCAAGGTGTTCAAGAAGATTGGTGACGTTGGCGAACGCACTGACCACCACGAGGAGAGGCTCGGAGAGGCGACGGATCTCATCACAGACGCGAAGGAGCCCCTCGCTGCTGTTGAGAAGCCCACCGCCGAATTTTGCGACAATCATTGAGCACGATAAGAACTGGATGTACTGGAAAGGGAGGGGCGTGCAAAGAGGCGCGTAAGTCGCGGCGTGGAGCTTTCGTCGGCCTCGTTGAGGATATCGCGGGAGCGGCGCCAGTCACCGTAATAGCCAACAAGCTGCCGCACCACGCCGGCCGGAAGGCGCCGAAGGGGAGTGGCTTCGGTGAGAAGGGAGCGAAGCGAACCGCTGGGATTTTTTTTCATCGTGCCGGCCTTGTATGGTTGTCTGCTCGCGTAACCGTTGGCTCTCCCCATATGCTACGCAGATTCGCGGGGGAATGCAAGCACGAACTTCACGGCGCAAAGCGTTGATACGGTTACATCCAGCCAGAGCCGGGGATGCACCGCAGCTCGATCGCGCCAACCCGCATCGGCCCTCTGTCAGCGCTGGTCAGGCGGATGCTGAACGTTTCCGCGCGCCACCCCGCATTGGAATTCATCTCCGCGAAACTTGAAACGATGATACTATCCCCATCCACCGCGAACGAAGCGGTATCCGATATGCTCGAACAGGTAATGATAATGCGCGACATGTCGATCCCCGGAATCGCAACCTTCCAGGCGCACACCGGCAGCGGAATATTTTTTACCTCCAGCGGATGATCACGATCGATCACGCCATACAGCCCGCCCGCCGAGTCGGCCCGGATCGTCCCCTGGAACATCGTGGGGGGAATCGATATCGTGTTCAACCCCATCGTGTCCCTCCCCGACCTGATCCCGAGCTTCCCATCCCGTCGCACCCAGATATGCGCGTCGCAGGGATATTCGGGATCGTCAGCGTGGATGATCGCCAGGGAGTAATCGCGCTGGAAGCCCGAATCCGCCTGCATCTCGCGACCGCTTCGGAACCCCGCCGTGTCGTCGCCGGGAGGTCCGCCGAAGATGATCAGATCCGGTTTCCGGCTCATCACGTAGCGCCCATCCCCCAGCTCGTGCCCCAGCATTCCGCTCCCGAAATCGGCCGGACGATGGCGCGGCAGATAATAATCGTTCAGCCCCAGCATATCCACCGATGGAAGCTCCGACCAGTAGGGGAGGCATCCCGCGGCATCAACCGCCAGCAGCGGCTTCGGCTCGGCGGTGCTCCGCTTCAGCATCAGCCCTATCGCGCGGCCGCACCATTCCCACCGCTCGTCGATCGCCCTCCTGCTTTTTGAATCGAGCAGCCCGCAGACGGCCAGCAGCGCCAGCGCCCCGATAGCGGCGACCTGGAGCATCCCCGCGCCGGTTTCCCGTTTCGCCAGATGGACGCCGCACTCGGAGAGGAGAAAGGCCAGAAGGATGATAAAGGGGACAAGATGCCGTCCGGCCGGGAAGATATCGCCGCCTATCACCATTACGTAAAGGGACCAGAGAACCGCCGGAATCAGGGTGATGATGATCCTCCTCCGCGCCGCCGGATCGCGCATGGCTCCGGGAAGGAAGATCCCGATCGGGATGATGACCGGCAGCAGCGGAAGCGATCCACGGAGGAGATATTTGACACCAAGGAGGAGCCTTCCCGCCGAGAAGCCAACCTTGACCAGCGCCGTGTTCGGCACCCATTCGCCATAATAGCCAAGGCGAAACGCAAGCTGCCCCAGATAACAGACAACCGGCACCGCCGCAAGGGAGAGAGCCACCGCAAACCCGCGACGATTGAACCGGAAGATGACCAGAAGCGCCAGCCCGATGGCGGCGGTGAAGAGCATCCCGTCCGGCCGCGTAAGCGCAAGCAACCCCAGAGGAATCCCGGCGATGATACCATCGCGCAAACGCGGATGATCGGCATCAACGGCGCGATGGACCAGCCAGACGCCGAGCGCCAGAAAGAGCGCCACAAACGGCTGCTCAAGCCCGCCAACGGTCCAGACGGCAATCGGCGCGGCAAGCGAGAGCATCGCCGCCCCGGCCAGCGGCAGAAACGATTCCACCCCCGCGTATCGCCGCCGGTAGGGGAACGTTTCAAACGTCCCCGCCCCAACCCCCAACGCATGCCGCCAATACGCAAACAGCAGCACAAGCACGCTCCCCCCCATGCCGACCACGCCAAGCCACCGCACGGCATCGACCAGATCGGCTCCCATCCGCCCCAGCAGAGCCGAGGCAAGCACCCAGAGAAGATTGGAATATCCCTCCACCGGCCTCCCCTGGTTCCAGGTCAGGCCACGCCCGTCGATAAACCTGCGGGCATACCGGAGGGAGATCAGCGCGTCGTCGGAAAGGAATGGGAGGTAGTGATGGGCGTTGAGCAGAAGCACCATCAGCAGAACGATGGCGGCGATTGCGGCGCCGGTTGCCGTGGGATATCTATCGCGCTTCAAGGATGCCAAGGGTGTGGATGCTGAACGCGCGGAGAAGAGGGAATGACCCATCTTCTCCGCGCATGAATATCACGGGAGCTTTTCAATGACGGCGATCAGCGGACGATAAACCCGTCGCGCACATCGGCATCATCATCCAGAATCGAGATCAGCGTTGGCGCGTTCTCCGGGGAGTTGGCGGCAAAGAGCATCCCCTGCGAGTCCTGCCCCATCAGCTTCGCCGGCTTCAGGTTTGCCACCACCACGATCCGCCTGCCGATAAGCGACTCCGGCTCGTACTTCCTGCCGATCCCCGCGATAATCTGCCGCTCAAGATCGCCGATCCGCACCTGGAGCTTCAGGAGCTTGTCCGATTTCTTCACCCGCTCCGCCGCAACAACGGTGGCAACGCGGAGATCGAGCTTCATCACATCCTCGATCGTCACCTCCGGCTTCAGCTCCACCTGGATCGGCGGCTCCTCCGGCTTCGTCTCCCCGGCCTCCGGCGCGGATGCCGCGATCAGCCCCGCCACCTCCCGCTCAACCATCTCGTCGTCGAATTTCGTGAAGAGTATTGCCGGCTCGCCGAGCGTATGTCCGCTGGGAATCTGAAGCTCCGACGCGCTCCCCCATTCGGCGGCGGAGGCGGCGTCAAGGCCGAGCATCGCCAGCATTGCCTTGGAGGAAAACGGGATGATCGGCTGGAAGATGACGGCGAGCGAGCGGACAACCTGGAGGCAGATGTTGATCGCCGTGGCGCAGCGCTCCGGCCGGTCGCGACGGGTTTTCCACGGCTCCGAATCGTTGAAATACTTGTTGGCGGCGCGCGCCACGTTCATCGATTCCAGCGCCGCCTCCCGGAAGTGGAAGGCGCGATAGAGATCGCCGACGCGTTTGGGGGCGCGGGCAAGCTCCAGGAGCATCACAAGATCGGTCCTGCTGAAGTATTTGAGGTACTTCGGCGCCAGCTCGGTGAGGATCGCTTCATCGCTCTGCGCGGAATCGCAGGAGCGGCGGAGATCCTCGGCCAGGAGCGTCTTCACCTCCGCCTCCTTCTCCCCGGTGGCGGTCAGCGGCGGCACAACGTTATCGAAATATCGACCGGCGAACTGCATCGTCCGGTTGACGAAGTTGCCGAGGATATCGGCCAGCTCGTTGTTGACCCGCGCCTGATACTCGCGCCAGGTGAAATCGGCGTCCTTGCTCTCCGGCAGGTTGGCGACGATCGTGTAGCGAAGCGGATCGGGGGAATGATTTGCCAGATAATCGCGCAGATCGATCCCCCAGCGTTTGGACTTCGAGAACTTCCGCCCCTCAAGGTTCAGGAACTCATCGGCCGGGACGTTGTCCGGCAGCACGTAGCAGTCCCCGCGTTTCGACTCGTTGTAGGCCAGGAGCGTTGCCGGGAAGATCAGCGTATGGAAGACGATGTTGTCCTTGCCGATAAACGCCACGTAGCGGCTTTCGGGATCGCACCACCAGCGCTTCCAGTCATCCGGCAGGCCGCGCTCCCTGGCGAGCACGCGGGTGTTGGTGATGTAGCCGAGCGGCGCATCAAACCAGACGTAGAGCTTCTTCCCCTCGAATCCGGGGATCGGCACATCGATTCCCCAGGTCAGATCGCGGGTGATCGAGCGATCGCCAAGCCCCTGTTTCAGCCAGCTTCGCGACTGCTGGAGGACGTTGTCGCGCCAGACTGTCGCGGGCGTTTCGG
>JBDSJW010000118.1:0-19795 GCA_039917235.1 Kapaibacterium sp. (SeqCode)
CAAGCCGCACGGTTCCGTTCGTCAGCAAGGCCACCGGCATTCCGCTCGCGAAGATCGCCGCCAAGGTGATGCTCGGAAATCCGCTGGCCGCGTTCGATCTCCGCGATATGCCGATGGCGATCAACCACGTCGCGGTTAAGGAATCGGTTTTTCCATTCAACAAATTCCCCCGCAGCTCCATGTTCCTTGGTCCGGAGATGCGTTCCACCGGCGAGGTGATGGGAATAGATTCCAAAACCGGCCTTGCCGTGGTAAAGGCGCGCCTTGCCGCGGGAAATCGCCTGCCGGTGAGTGGCACGCTCTTCGCCACCCTCTCCGATAACGACAAACGGCCGCGCGTGGCCGAGACGCTCCGTGGCTTCGCCGATCTTGGCTTCCGCATCCTTGCCACCGACGGCACCAGCCGGATGCTGGACGACCACGGCATCCCGAACACGAAGATCCTGAAAATCGTCGAGGGAAGCCCGAACGTTGTCGATTATATCCGCGACGGGCAGGTGCAGCTTGTGATCAACACGCCGGCCGGCGAAGTTGCGCGCGAGGATGAAAAGATGATGGGGGCGGTGTCGATGGAATACAAGGTGCCGTTTATCACCACTGCTTCGGCGGCGGCGGCGGCGCTCAGCGGCATCCGTTCGATTCGCGAAGAGGAATTGCAGGTAAAGCCGCTTCAGGAATGGTATAAATAAATTTCCATCCGAAGCCCAGGCGAGAAAATCGATCCCGATGATATTTTCCATTTCCGGAATATGTCGTCGGGATTGTTTTTTTATCGGATTATTTTTTAGGCAATCATATACTTGAGACACATGTTGAGAGACAAAGCCCTTTGTCATCCTGAATAAAATGAAGGATCTCGCCGGGACGGATAGATGAATATTTGCTGGTCAGCACTTTTCACTTCACCTGTGAGATCCTTCCGCTTCGCGTCAGGATGACAGGCTCAGGATATTATGGATAGCCCCATGTGCGCCAAGTATATGATTGCCATTTTTTATTGGCAAATGAATCAATTTATCCGTTGACTACCTCGTGTGTTTGATTTTCTCCCGCACCACTTCTCCGTATTTCATTCCCCGAATCCTTCCCTCGATCCACGCATCAATATCGATATAGCGGGTGAGCGATAAAGGATCGTTCCCGGCGGCCAGCGCTGATAATCGATTACGGGCATCATGGAACAGATCGCAACGCTCATCAGGTGCGGATCGCACCAGCCGTCCCAGAAACAGAAACACAAATTCCTCAAGCCGGTAATCCTCCCGCGTTCCCCGCAGTGCCCGCAGGCGTGAGCGGCACGATGATGCTATCAGATCATCGTGCCGCAGCTCGTAGTGAATCATAAGCTCCATGATAACCACCGGATAATTAAGCTCTGCCCGGATATCATGCTGAATATCGTTGAGGATGATATTGATGCACTGTATCGCCGACGAATAATCGCCATCGCCGAAGAGGAGATAGGCCATGGTGAAGAGAAGAATCTTTCTGTTCTCCGGCTCGATATGCCGCTCATATTTCCTGAGCACTGCCAGAATTTCCCGCGCAAGTTCAGCCCCGCCCGAAAAATCCTGACTCCAGCGACACTGAAACAGCCGGTGCAACCGCACAATGTAGAAAACACGGGCCTTCCAGTACGTCTCCTTGATATCGAGCGATTCGAGAATCTCGATGTGGTGTTCCGCCTCGGCATATTTCCGCAATTGTGAGCTTGAGACAATCAGATCGATCAGCGCGGAAACATACATCCTCGGCTCGTCGGCAATGTGGTCGGGGCGTGATTCGATAAGCCGGAGATTCCGCAACTGATATTCATAGGCGCGCTCCCATTCCCCCCGCCGCCGATGATAAATGCCGTGAATGGTAAGGAAATAGCGCCCCGCGTCGATCGAGAGCGCCTGATGCTCATCCTGAAGGAGAGGGTCGCTCATGATGGCATCCAGAACGCCGAGCGACTCGGCATCGTCGGTCAGGCCTGTGTTCCTCTCCGACGTGACCATTTGCAGAAGGATCTGCGAGTAATGCTCCAGATTATCGAGCCGGCTTTGAACCGAACGGAGCTTTTCGCCGAGACGCGTTAACGCCGGAATATCCGACATCGCGAACGCGAGGGTTATCTCCCAGTTAATCACCTCCAGCATACTCGGAAGCTTTTCGTAGCTCTCCGCGAGCTCCCCCGCCTTTATCGCCAGATCGCGGCCCTGGCTGTAGAGACCTTTGCCGTAGAGAATTTTCACGCCGTGCAGAAGCTCGTTGATCCGGATCTGCGCCGATTCTCCCGAGCGATATTCCCGAAGGCTTCGGAGGATCAGATCGTACAGATAACCCTTCTGCACGCCAAGCTGACGTGTAAATTTTGCCCCGTTCAACGATCTGCGCAGTTCCTTCTCATTGTAATGCTCCGTGGCATCGATCGCATCGAATAATCGGATGCAGTTATGTTCTCCGCTTTTATGCTTGGAGGCATATATCTTGAAATATCGCTTCTCCTGCCTGGTCATCGATTTGATCAGGTCGAAGAGATCGTTCCGCTTTTTCATCGGTCTCCCGGTTGCGTCATATTCCGTGGCTGTTGGGGAACGATGGTTGCTGATGCACCGGCCATGTCGCCGACAATTAATTCGCCGCCGGCATTCCGACGGCAACATGCCTGAAGAGAATAACAATCGACGCGGGGAAAATTCTCAGTTGCTGATCAATATTATTTTTTTTATCGGATACGGAGGAAATATTGATGAGAGTTAAAATCCGTTAAGTAGAAAAACGATATTTGCATCTGTGGCGCTGCATTATTTGAAAAAGCATCGGATGCAACGGCCGGCGATCCGCAATGATTGTAATTATACACGGGAGATCATTGGAACAACGGATCGTCGGCCCTGCTCCGTACAGAGTTGAAGGGGAAGAATCTTCGTAAATCGCGCTCGCGGTTATTCGTATTTGAGTGCCACCATCGGGTCCACCTTTGTTGCCCTCCGTGCCGGGATATAACAGGCGGCCAGCGCCACGATTACCAGCACGGCCGCCACGCAGATGTAGGTGAGCGGATCGGTTGCGCTGACTCCGTAGAGGAGGCTTCCCAGAAGTCGCGTCACCACGAACGCCAGCCCCAGCCCCACGCCGACGCCGATCAGCGCCGTCACAAATCCCTCACCCACGATCATCTTCATGATATCGCCGCGCCGCGCGCCAAGCGCCATTCGAATTCCTATTTCGTGTGTCCGTTGCGTCACCGCCTGCGCTATCACGCCGTAGATGCCGATCGCCGCAAGCAGGAGCGCCACGCCGGCGAAGATGCCGAGCAGCAGCATGTAGAGTCGCGGTCCCGCCAGCGAGCCGGCCACCACATCCTCCATTGTCCTGACCTGATAGATCGGGATATCGGAATCGATCGATGCGATCTCGCGACGGATTGGCCCGGTAAGATCGGCCGGGTTGCCGGAGGCGCGGATCACCAGCCCGACGGTGGCGGAGGGGAATTGCGTGATGGGGGCGTAGAAATCCATCTGATTGTCCGCCACCAACGCCTGCCCCTTTACATCCCCCACCACGCCGACGATGGTGATATAGGAGATCGCCTCCGGCGGCGCTCCCACCGGAACGCCGATCGTCATCCGCTTGCCGATCGGGTCTTCCCCCGGCCATGTCCGCTGCGCCATCGTCTCGCCGATCACGGCCACTGCTTCCGATGACTCATTATCGTGGTTGTTGAAGGCGCGTCCCTTCAGCACCGGAATCCGCATCGTCTTGAAATAATCGGAGCTGACGCCGTGGATAAATGTGGTGGGGGCATCGCTCGGCTGCGGTATTGGGCGGCCGGCAACGGTAAATGTGAACTGCGGGCTTCCGCCGGTGAGCGGGATCGATGTTGTGGCCGCCGCGGATTCCACGCCGGGAATCCGGCCCATCCGCTCAATCGACGTTCTGAAAAATGTTCCCTGCTTCGATGAGTCGGCATATTTCGCCGCGGGCATGGCGATCTGCATCGTCAGCACCCCCTCGGAATCAAATCCGGTGCGGATTTCCTGGAGCGTGATAAAGCTCCGGATCAGCAGCCCGGCGCCGATCAGCAGCATCAGTGCCAGCGCGACTTCCGAGATCACCAGCAGGCCGCGCAGCCGCTTTCCGCCACGCCCTCCGGCAACCAGCCTTCCGCCATCCTTCAATGGCGTGGTCAGGTTGCTCCGCGATGCGTGCAGCGCCGGCAGAAGGCCGAAGACGATGCCGGTCACCAGGGAAATCCCCAGCGCGAAGAGGAGCACGCCACCATCCAGACGAATCTCCGATGCGCGCGGAATCCCCGCCGAGTCGATATGCGAGATAAGATCGGTTCCCCAGAGCGCCAGCAGCACGCCAAGCCCTCCGCCAAGGAGCGACAGTAGAATGCTCTCGGTGAGAAGCTGCCGGATCAGCCTCCCCCGTCCCGCGCCCAGCGCCGTCCTGATTGCTATCTCCCGTCCGCGCTCCGATACTCGCGCCAGCAGCAGATTGGCGACATTGGCGCAGGCGATCAGCAGCACAAACCCGACGGCGCCAAGGAGAATCAGGAGCGCTGTTCTGATGTTCTTCACAATCATCTCGTGCATCGGCACCACCGATGTTCCCCAATCCCTGTTGGTCACCGGAAACTCTCCCGCCAGCCCCGCCGCGATGCCGGCCATCTCCCCTCCCGCCTGTTCCGCCGTCACGCCCGGCTTCAGCCTTCCCAGCACTGTCAGCCCGTGCATTCCATTGTCGGGACCAAGGTGGGAGAGGACAAGGGGCGCCCATATCTCCACCACGCCGCGGTGATCGTCCGGCGCCACGCCGATCACGGTGTACGGCTCATTCTCCAGGCGGATGGTCTGGCCGATCAGCGATGTGTCCGCGCCGAATCGTCGCTTCCAGAGCTTTTCGGAGAGGACCACGACGTGATCGTTGCCGTCCGCGGATTCGGTTGGAAGGAAGAAGCGACCGGCGACCGGCCTGACTTCAAGGATATTGAAATATCGCTCGCTCACATATTCTCCCATCAGCCGTTCCGGGTTGCTGCCGGCGGTCAGATTGAAGCTCTCCTGCATCCTTGCCGCGATCCCGGTAAACGAGCGGTTCCGCTCCCGCCACTCGCGGAAATCGAGCGCGGTGGAGGGGAACTGTCCCGCCGCGCCATGCGGTGGGGTGGACCAGAGGTAGACCAGTTTATCCGGATCGCCGTAGGGGAGCGATTTCAGAAGGACGGTGTTGACCACGCTGAAGATGGCGGTGTTGGCGCCGATCCCGAGCGTCAGGGCCAGCAGCGCAACCGCCGTAAACCCCGGGTTTTTCAGCAGCGTCCGCGCGCCGAAGCGTATATCCTGCAGGAATGTCTCCATGATCGTTTCAGTAGGTATGAGCGCAAAGGGAATATGATCGGTCGCGGTGAGCGAACGGTGAAGGCCAACGCAGCGGATGAACTCCTCCAACTCTGTTATGCCGCCGCTCCGCTTTCCTCCACCACGCGGCCGTCGAAGATGTGGATTGTTCGGTCGGCGTGGCGGGCAAAACGGGGATCGTGCGTGACCATGCAGACGGTGGTGCCGCCACGATGGAGATCGCGCAGCAGTTCCATCACCGATTCGCCGTTGTTGGAATCCAGGTTGCCGGTCGGCTCGTCGGCCAGGAGAATGGAGGGATTTCCGGCAAGGGCGCGGGCCACCGCAACGCGCTGCTGCTGGCCGCCGGAGAGCTGGGCGGGATAATGTTTCATCCGATGCGCCATCCCCACCCGTTCCAGGGAATTCTCCACCCGTTCCTTCCGCTCGGCCGCCGGCATATTCCGGTAGGTGAGGGGAAGCTCAACATTTTCGCGCACCGTCAGATCGCCGATCAGGTTGAACGCCTGAAAGATGAAGCCAATCTCCCTGTTCCTGATCCGCGAGCGATCCCCCATATCCAGCGTGGAAACCGGCTTGCCGTTCAGCAGATAGCTGCCGCCGGTGGCGGTATCGAGCAGACCCAGAATGGAGAGGAGTGTCGATTTGCCGCAGCCGGAGGGGCCGGCGATCGAGAGATATTCCCCGGGGTTGATATCGAGATGGATGCCGGAAAGGGCGTGGGTTTCCACTTCGTCGGTGAAAAAGACCTTGGTGATCCCTTCCAGGCGGATAAGCGGTGTGTTCGTGGTTGCCATATCTGTAGCTGTTGAAAAAATCGGATCATCCATCTCCGCCGTTCCCCGGCCGGTCGGGGCGTGAAGCCGCTGGAAATGGGAGAAACAGACGCTGCCACCCTGATCCCGCATCGGTACGGAGGCCTTGAGCCGCTATACTGGAGAAACGCGAGTACTGTTCCTCCGTCCCGTGCATCGATCAAGGTGGCAGCCGTGATTTGTTCGGAGCGGTTGCTGATTCCTCTACCTGAAGGCGATCCTGTCGGCCCCGTCCATCGCCGACATGTCGGAGAGAAGGACCCGATCCCCCTCGCGGAGCCCGCCAAGCACCTCGATGGTGCTGACGGAGCTTCGTCCAAGCTGGACCCTGACCCTTGTGGCGCCCCGGTTGTCCTGGTCCACTTTGAAGAGCCCCGTCGATCCCTCGCTCCCCCCCTGGGTCGGCCTGCCGATGTAGAGGATGTTCGTGAGCCGCTCCAGCTCGATCGTGCCATCCACCGTCAAATCAGGACGAGCGCCCCTTGGTAAAGTTCCGTCCAGCGCCACATCAATTGTCACCGTGCCATTCTGCACGGCGGGATCGATCCGGGTTACTCTGCCGGGGATGATCCCGTTGCGCGTATCGATCTGCACCGGCTGGCCGGTCTGGATATCCTTCGCCTGCGTTTCAGCGATTTTCAATTCGGCCTTCAGATGGCTCGGCTGCGCCACTTTCGCCATCGTCGTCCCCACCACAATCTGCTGGCCGACCTGAAGCGGAAGCTGCTGCAACACGCCATCGATTCCCGCCCGCACGTGGAGCGATTCCACCTGAATGTGCTTCAGCGCCGCCAGCGCCCGAAGCTGTTCGATGCGTGATTTCTGCACGGCAAGCTGCGCCTTCGCCGATTCGCCGTGGATGTCCAGTCGCTTTTTTTCGATATCGTACCGCGCCGCGAACTCCTCCGCCTTCGCCTCGGTCCCCTTCGATTCCAGCGTGGTGGCAAGACCTTTCGTGTTCAGCGCGCCGCTGGTCTCCGATTGTAGTGTCGCCTGCCTGCTCTCCGCGCGCATTGTGGCAACGGTTGCCTCGTGGTCCAGCCGCTCGCTCTCCAGCCGCACCTGAATGTTCCTGTACTCCGCCAGCGCCGCCTTCAACTGCCACTCCGTCTCCAGCGCTTCCTGCTGAAGCTGTGGGTTATTTAGCTCGATCAGCACCGTGTTCGCCGTTACGATTGTCCCCGGCTGGACGATGATCTTCTCCACGCGACCATCGACCGTGGCGGAGATCAGCCATGTCTCCTCCGGCACCAGCGTCCCCAGCCCGCGCACCTGGCGGAGCATCGTCCCGCGCCGCACCGTGTCGATCCAGAGCGTCCCCCGCTCCACCGTGGGGGCGGCGGGGCGGAGGAGCGTGGTGCCCCAGAAGATCGCCGGGATTAGAGCAATGCCCAGCACCGTGATGGCAATCCGCTTTCTGCGCTGCTGTTTCGAACGGGATTCGTGAATGATATCCATGAGATACGGTATTTCCTTTGCAGCGACCGTGCCAGAAGGGAAAAGCCGCGTTCCGGAGTAAAATGCGTGATTATGTGGCGATGTGATGCTTTGCCGGAGCCGTCGAGTGGTCGGTTATGGGATTGCGGGCGTTCGATTCCGGGACGAAATAATCGCGCAGCTCAACCTATGGATGATGGTGTTCATCCGCGGACTGTTATGTGCGATTGTGGCCGCCGGCTGTTTTAAACTCAAGGGGGTGATGGGATGATTCTTCCACCGGCCGATCGGCCCGCCGGTGGAAGATGATGACGCATTACGTGCGACCGATGGCTTCTACCAAAGGCGATGACATTACAATGATCATCGCCTGAACACCATAAGGATATCGCCCAAAATCTCCCTCTCTTCCTCAGCAGACTGCCGCCGGAATCTCGCTGCCCCCCGCGAGGAATATTTCCAGCGATTGCCGCTCGATGCCGTAGAACTTCTTCAGCGCTTCAATCCGTGTCGCGATTTTCTCGCGCTCCACCGTCCGCCCATGCCGCACGCCGACGATCATGGTGTTCTTCCGCGTATGCTCGGTGGAGATAAACTCGAACACCTTTGCGCTGTATCCGTTATACTCCAGTAGCAGTGCGCGCAGCGTATCGGTGATGCTCTCCGCCTCACGCTCCAGGATAATGCCATGCCCCAGCATATCACGGAGAACTTCCGGCGGAACGATCTGCTGACGGATTTCCTTATGGCAGCAGGGGGCGCAGATGATGATCCCGGCCCCCGCGGTGATCCCTTTATATATGGCCTCATCGGTGGCGGTATCGCAGGCGTGGAGAGCAATCAGGATATCAACCCCATCCAGTACCACGTCGCGGATATAGCCCGGCCGGAATCGGAGCCGCTCAAATCCGGCCTCCTCCGCCAGAGTGTTGCAGAGATCCACAAGCTCCGGCCGCGCCTCCACCCCTTCCATGCCGGCCGCGATCCCGAGCGCGTTATTGAAATAATCGTACGTCGCGAATGTCAGATATCCCTTGCCGGAACCCATGTCCACAATCGAAAGCTCCTTCCGTTCCGCCAGCGGCGAGCCCGAGAACAGCCCCGCCACAATCTCGATAAAGCGACTGATCTGCCGGAACTTATCCCCCATCTTCTCCTTCACCCGCCCTGATTCCTCGATCACGCCAAGCCGCTGGAGATAAATATTTCCCTCGGTTTCAATCAGCCGCCGCTTCTCCCTGTCGTGCGCCATCGATGGCGCTTCGGTGAAGGTCGGACGGCTGGCGGAGAATCGCGTCTTCAGCCGCTTGCTGTACTCGATCTGATAATCTGCCGTCCGCGTAAAGAGATTGCCGCTTCTGAAATCGCCGCCAAGCAGTTGCCGGATCAGCGCGGTTCCCTCATCGATCGTCTGCCGCGTCCGCGTGGTATCGGTGGAACGGTAATCGAATTCAAGGAAATATGTTTCCTTGATCAGGCTCATGTGAATCGAGATCGATGCAAGGCCGGGGACATTGCCGCGGTATTTGCCGAGCGTGAGTTTCACCAGCGTCTGCTCGCGGATGCTCAGCGCGAACATCTCCAGAAATTTCTCCTTGTCCATCTCTGTCGTTTCGGTCGGCATGTCTGCTGGTTCCATCATTCCGGAATCTCCCGCGTAAGGATTTGGGTCAGAAAACGAACAACATAGGGAGAAGCCGGAGTCCCGGCCAAGCTTCCCGGTTGTGTCTCTCTGTTTCCCTGTCCGTCCGGTCGTGCAATGGCTGCCGGGCCGGTGAGGAAATCCGTTAACTTTGCGCGATCATCCGGCCGCGCCAGTCGCGGGCCGGCCCCGCGAGAATCACATCCTTCTATCCAACGTGAACGTTACCCAGGTCGCGATTCGTCCAACCGAAGCATCCAACACTGCCGGCCGTCCCGCGCTGACGCCGGAGCTGCTGGCCGCGAGCGGCGCCCGTTACTCCCGCAGCAACGAGGGGCTTGAGGCGATCCTCTCGAAAATCGATCCGGAGAATCTCGATAAATCGGTCGATTCAATCTTCAAGATGATCGATTACGGCCATCAATCGATCGCCGACATGGCGCCGGTTGCGATGTTTATCGATGGCATTTCGCTCTGGCTTGCCTACTACGTCTGGACGCTCTGCCCCACGGCCGGTGGCCAGGAATCCTCCACCCGCTACATCCGCCTCTCCGCCGATGAGATGACGCCCCCCGCGGAGCTTGGGATTGCGGCCGAGGAGGAGTGGAAGGGGATGATGGACCGCTGCTTCGATGCGTACCGCGCATCGCTGGAGGTGTGGGAGGAGATCGCCGCGCACGATCCCGATGTTGCGCGCATTCCGCGCTCGCTCCTGGACGATCCATCGCCGAAGGCCGCCCGCCAGGTGGCCCGGATGAAACGGAACTACGCGTTCGATCGCGCCCGCTATTTCCTTCCGGTTGCCGCCACGACGAATATGATGATGATTATGTCCGCGCGTGGCTGGGTGACGCTCTGCCAGAGCCTCCTTTCGCATCCGCTCCCTGAAGCGATTGCGCTGGGGAATGCGCTCTGTGGTGAGCTTCAACATTCCGCGCCGCGCATGCTGAAGCACGCCGCGCGGAAGGAATCGCACGCAAACGGCATCGCGAGGGAATTTGAATCGTGGCGGGGGATGGCCGCCGCCGGCCTGCCGGAATATCTTGCGCCGGAAAACGGGACATCGGAATGCCCGCCGCGCGCATCGCTGGATGTGATGCTCCCCAACGGAATTTCCGAACACGATTTCGTCGCCGATCTGGAATTTCACGACAATAGATATTCCTGGGTGGGGGAGAGCCTGAAACGGACGGCGGTACGGTTTACCTGGGATGCCGTTTCGCTCGGGGAAATCCGCGATCTGAACCGTCACAGAACAGGAACCAAATATTGCCCGCTGGTCCCGCGTGGATTTTACGCTGCGCTGGAGCAGTTGCCGGAAAATATTCCGGGACATGATGACTATCTGGCGCGCCTCCGCGCACTGAATGAAACGGGACGTGAGATTTCCGCGAAGGCCCACGATGCTCTCCGCAACGGTGATCCGGGTTATATCTATTCAACATTGCTCGGAACGCAATATCGTTTCGAGCATGTGACAACCGCCGATAAATTTATCTACGAGGCGGAACTCCGCACCGGCACCGGCGCGCATTATCGCTACGCGCTTCATCTTCACGATACGCTTGCCCTCTGGTACGAGCGTTTTCCCGCCACCCGGGAATTTATTCTTGAAGGAAGTGCGGAGCCGGAATAATTATCCCGATATCATCACGGGGAAATAAGAAGGGCCGGCTGCGAAGATTTCAGCCGGCGCTGGCGTTGTTGCAGGAATACCAAGCTGGGCATAGAAATACGATATGCGGCGTGTGTGCCGCCATGCCAATGGCGATCGATAAAAATAATCGTGAGCAGGCTGATCGATTTCAGATTCATAACTATCTCAACTCCCGAATACCATGGACGGAAAAGGAAGAAAGATCAGCCTGATACTCAAATCCGAGTTGCTTGGAGATGCTCCCGCGAATCTCCGAGCCGTTGCCTTTGCATATGGTGAAAAGGAGATCAGCTTCTTCTGCTATTTCGATGGCGAAATCAGCGAGGACAATCGGGAAGCGATGTTGTCCATAAAGACTGTGCTGGCTGGGTTTTTTCCAGAAGAGAATTATGTAGCCCACCATGTCGTACCGTGCGATTATCCGCAGGCTCTTCCCAGTAGTGAACTACACCGGGAATATTATCAAAGTGAACTATACTGGGCATACCATCGAAAGGAATAAATGCAATAAATGAATGATTTGATCTGAGTGGATTGGCTTTTTATTTCCCGGCGCGCTTGTCAGCGGGATTATTGTATACCGACCACCAGTTGCCGTTCAACTGAGTATCGGCATACCATTTATGATCTCCCAGCGCAATTAACGGCCACTCCGGCTGCCCGTCCGCCGCCGGCCCCGAGGAATAAAAATAGCCCGATTCCTTTCCATGCCCCTTGTCAACAGTCTCAATCACCACCATCAGCATTCCCCGTTTCGCGATCTCCGCCCATACCATTCCCTCGCCGCTCGTGACTGTATCAGCCGCCGCGATCTCCGTCAGCGTATCTCCCCGCGCCCGAAAACGTTTTTGATCCCCCGGCTGGAGATGGTACGCGAGGATGTCTGTGACAATCTTCTGATATCGTCGCTGACGGAGCGTGAAATCGATTGTGCCGGGGGATGTGGCCGGATCGCGCATCAGCACTCCCGCCAGGCCGATGCCGAGTATCAGCCCCGCAAGAGCGATGATCGTTCCAAGGCCCCTTCCGCTTGGTTTCTCCGCCGGTTTGTTTTCCATGGATGATCGCTGATTAAAATGCGCGGAATCGTTTTCCATGGATGAGCATGTACCGTGCCG
Organism: Kapaibacterium sp. (SeqCode); assembly: GCA_039917235.1. GTDB lineage: Bacteria > Bacteroidota > Ignavibacteria > OLB7 > OLB7 > JAFDZV01. Next base: position 12,021 of record JBDSJW010000118.1, read on the forward strand.
AACCGGCGGGACAGACTGTTGAATTGCCGCGGATGTTTAGACTGTTCAAGGACGATCAGCCGCACGGCGGTCGAACCTGAGCAAATGAGGCATCCTCTGGGACGCCGCAGTGAGCGATGGTGAATGTCGGGGGACGTTTCAAACGTCCCCGGACGCCGCGGATGACGTCCTTCAACAGTCTGATAAACAGAAAACCGCGTCAGCGCCGCTCAATCGGAATCCACCGCTGATCGCGCGTGCCGCTGTAAACCGATTGCGGGCGGATCAACCGGCCGGCCCGCCGTTGCTCGAACGCGTGTGCTATCCAACCAACAACACGGCTGATGGCGAATGTCGGCGTGAAGATTTCCGTCGGCAGCGAAAGCCCGTGGAGAAGAAGCGCCGTGTAGAATTCCACATTTGTCTGAAGCCGCCGCTCCGGTTTCCGCTCCGCCAGCAGACGCAGCGCCGTCGATTCCACATCGCGCGCCAGCAGATAGATTGCGCGATCGCGCCCATCCTCGAACAGCTTTTCCGATGCCTCCGCCAGCACATCGGCGCGAGGATCGCGCACCTTGTAAATCCTGTGACCAAATCCCATCAGCCGCTCGCCGCGCTCCAGTTTCTCGCGCAGATATCCCTCGGCCCGTTCCGCCGATCCTATCTCGAAAACCATATCCAGCGCCGGCCCCGGAGCGCCACCGTGCAGTGGCCCCTTCAGCGCGCCCACCGCGCCGACGATCGCGGAGACCAGATCGGAATCTGTCGATGTGATCACCCGCGCGGTAAATGTTGATGCGTTCAGCCCATGATCCACAACGGTATTCAGATAGGTGTCCAGCCCTCTGACCGCGGCGGCATCAGGCGTGGAGCCGGTCAGCATGTAAAGATAATTCGCGGAGTGACCAAGATCGGCGCGCGGCGCTATCGGCTCGTGACCCTGACGAAGCCTGTGATACGTGGCGACGATCGTGGGGAATGCCGCGGCGATGGGGATTCCCTCGCGCATGGGATTGGCATCGTTGGGGATTGCGGTCAGTGTGCCGGCGGCCATGCGGAGCGCGTCCATCGCCGGAAGTTGCATAGTGGCGGCCTCGCGGAGGAGATGCAGCATCATCGGCGGAAGATCGCGCGCGGCGGCGAGGGATTCCCGCAGCTCAATAAGGGAATCGGCATCGGGAAGATTTCCCTTCCAGAGAAGATGGATCGTCTCCTCGAACTTCGCGTTGGGGGCAAGCTCCTCCAGCGGAAATCCCGCAATCACCAGATCTCCCGCCTCGCCATCCACGCCGCTCAGCGCCGTGCTTGCGGCAATCACTCCCTCAAGTCCCGACCGGACAATCATTTCATCGTTCATCGCTTCACCTGTTGAATGTATTTGATGATTCATCGATGCAATCTATTGCGATAGATGACCTGCTGTCAATATTGATTCGATAATCGATATGTTTACCTGATGAACGAACAACAGAATAACCAACGCTATCTGACGGCGCGAGAGGCGGCACGCGAACTTGGAGTGACCGCCGCAACGCTCTATTCCTACGTGAGCCGCGGGCTGATCCATTCCGAGACAACGGCGGGGACAAAACGCGATCGGCGATATCTGGCGGAGGATGTTGAGCGGCTGAAACGACGGAAGGAGGTGCGTCACGATCCATCCACGGCGGCGCGCGGCGCCCTTCACTGGGGAACGCCGCTGCTGGAATCATCGATTACCCTGATCGATGATGGAAAATTTTTCTATCGCGGTTACGACGCGGTGGAGCTTGCCTCGGCGCGGAGCGTGGAGGAGGTTGCGGGGTTGATATGGCGTGGGGATTTCGAGCCGGTTCGATTTGCCGGCGCGTTTCCCCGCAGGTGGTCCGGTATGCGAAAAAGCCTGGAGGGGCTTGCGCCGCTCGATCAGTTTCAACTGCTGCTGCCGGTTGTCGCGGCCGATGATCGCGCCGCGTATGATCTTCGCGCAAAGGGAGTACGCGCCACCGGCGCCCGGATGCTTGGGATGATGGCGAAGATCGCGTCGGGGAATAATGGTGTGAGCGATGGAATTGCCGCGAGCCTTTCGCCGCGCTCGCGATCCGGCGCGCACGCACGGCTGGTCACTGCCGCGCTGATCCTTGCCGCCGATCACGAACTGAATATCTCCGCCTTCTCCGTCCGCTGTGTTGCCTCGGCCGGTTCCACGCCGTACGCCGCCGTGGCTGCCGGGCTTGCGGCGCTTGGAGGAACAAAACATGGCGGATATACCGAGCGGGTGGAGGGATTGCTGCGGGAGACGGGAAAGCCCGAACGTTCGGCCGATGTGATCGCCTCGCGATTGCGCCGAGGCGAGACGATTCCCGGATTTCATCACCCGCTCTATCCAAATGGCGATCCGCGCGGCCGTGCTCTTCTTGACATGACCGCCGCCGCCTTTCCGAAATCCCCGGCGGTGCGGCTCTCCGCCGGCATCAGCGCCGCGATGCACGAGCTGACCGGCGATCATCCGACGATCGATATGGGGCTGGTGACGCTTGCAAACGCGCTTGGCCTCCCTGACGGGAGCGCGCTGACGCTTTTCGCGCTCGGGCGGACGATAGGATGGATAGGCCACGCGATGGAACAATACGAGATGGATCGGCTGATTCGTCCGCGTGCGCTCTACACCGGCCGCCGGCCGGAGGATCATTCCGATGGAAATTCTACAGATCCGGAATCTTCCAATCGATCTCAGGATGTTCCGCATCCTTCAGCGCGGCGTTGATCGTTGAAAACGGCCTGCTCCCGAAAAATCCGTTGTGCGCTGAAAGGGGAGAGGGATGCGCCGATGAGATAATCACATGCCGATCGGTATCAATCAGCGCTTTTTTCTTCCCCGCGTAACCGCCCCAGAGAACGAAGATGACCGGCTCCGTGCGCTCATTGACTTTGCGGATAATTGCGTCGGTGAATTTCTCCCACCCTTTTCCCTTGTGGGAATTAGGCTCGTGGGCGCGCACGGTCAGCACGGCGTTCAGCATTAATATCCCCTGTTGTGCCCAGGGGACCAGATAACCGTTGTTCGGAATGGGAAATCCAAGATCATCGCGCAGTTCCTTGAAGATATTCATCAGCGATGGCGGCGGTTTTATTCCGGGGAGAACGGAAAAGCAGAGGCCGTGCGCCTGGTGATTATCGTGATAGGGATCCTGCCCCAGCAGCAGCACATTGACGCGATCGTACGGCGTGATCTTCAGCGCCGAGAATACATCCTTCTCCGGCGGGAAAACGGTGGATTCCCTTCGCTGCTCATCGACAAATTCCTCCAGCTTTTTGAAATACGGCTCCTCCATTTCTCCAGCCAGCGTCTTCCGCCACGATGCCGGTATTCCCGAAATATCCATTGGCTGTTGCTCCCCGCGATTAATTCCGTTGTTATTTCTTCTCCCGAATCTCGAATCCGAGCGTCTTAAGTCGCTCAATCACCTTGCCGCAATGATCCCCCTGAATCTCGATTGAATTATCCTGCACCGTTCCACCGGCGCCGCAGCTTTTCTTCAGCATCCCGGCGATCTCCTCCAGCCGATCCGGGTTTGATTCAAATCCGGTGATCAGCGTAACGGTCTTTCCTCGCCTCCGCTTGCTGTCCAGCCTGACCTCCAGTTTCTGCGGACGCCCGCCATATCCGGTTTCAACCTTTTTCCTCGCCGCCTCCGCGGCCCGCTGATCCTCCTCTGAGAGAAGCGATTTAAGATCATCCAGCGATGTAAGTTTTGCCATGCGATTGTTGGAATGTTGATCGGGGAGGGGCGGATGTAAGGATTTCTTTGCTGAGCCTTCCAACGAGAAGAATAAAAATTATCATCCTGAAATTTATCACAATGTCAAGGCGCTATCCGTGTAATCACAGCGGGAACTTGCGAGATGCGCTTCGCAGGCCTTTGGCTCTTCGCGTACCGCTCAGGAGACAAAACGGACTTTTTGTTAAATATACTAACGAAAGGAATAGAGAATTGTCATCCTGAACGCCAGTGAAGGATCTCGCGGAAACGTATCATCGAGATCCTTCGCCTTTGGCTCAGGATGGCAAATATAGACATGTATATCTTATCGCGTTATGCGGATATCAACTATTGTTTTGTTAAGAACTCTCAGCGTAGCGAACCCAGTGCCCAAAAATCCTCAACCCCTCCCTCATGAACATTTATCGACTTACGGCTCAGGATATCTTTTGCCTTGCTATGCTTCGCCATGATGCGGGCAAGGGCAACATCAGCGCTGTCGACTTCCATGTCCGAGTTGTAGTCATAATACTCCATGCAACTGCCTTCGGAACTCAGCATATATATTCCCTGATTACCCTGTTCCATGCTGACTTTGCAGAATATCGTTATAAATGCATCCGGTAAATAGATTTCATATCTCTGAGATGCATTCTGTTCATTCCCATACTCGTTCAGTTCCGCCTCAACGATATCCCGCTCTGAAAATCCTGACTCTATCATCTTGATCTTCATAACGTAAAATAGCCACTCTGCTTCCTCTTTTCGCTCCCGTTTCAGATCCTGACTTCCTTCATATTCCACCCACATATCCCGCCAATCATCATTGGGACGATCCAGCGTTGCGATTCGCATAAAAAAGAGTCGGGCGAATTCCTTCGGGCTCATGCTTATCGGCAGACGACGGAGCCTGATATGCGATGAATCACCGCGATGCTTTCCAACATTCCCATACGATACCGGCCTGGTGACATATCCGATAAGTAATCCGATCAGAATAATTCCGCAGAGAGCGAAAAGCGCCTTCATGATAATCCTCCGGACGGTAATATCAGGCGCGCTATTGCCCCGCTCCGTTCCGTGCGGTTTTCCAGAGTCAGCGCGCCGCCGTGCGCCTCCGCGATCTGCCTGCTCAGTACCAGACCGATGCCGCTTCCCGCCGGCTTTGTGGTGAAAAACGGGACGAAAAGATTTGTCGTGTTGGAAATTCCCTCTCCTTCGTCGGCAATGGTGATTTCAACGCCGGCGCCGGTTGCGCGCCATTCCAGTTCGACGGTTCCGCCGGTTTCCAGCGCGGCATCCATGGCGTTGCGGAGGAGGTTGATCAGAAGCTGCTCCAGTTGATCGGTGTCGCCGCTGATAATTATTTCCGGGCCGGGATGTAGTACCACATGGCGCCGCGTTTCCAGCCGCGCCACGCGATCGGCAAGCGCGCCGATATCGACCGGGGCAAAGCGTGGCGCCGGCAATCGCGCAAGCCGCGTGTAGGCTTCCATGAAACGGCTCAGCGCCGCCGCGCGCGATGCAATCACGGCAAGGCCCCGTTCCATATCCTCGCGCCAGTCATCCGGCCGGTCCTCGCGCGCCACCAGCGTTCCAAGGCTTCCGGCAATCGAGCGGATCGGCGCCAGCGAATTGTTCAGCTCATGCCCCAGCACGCGCACCAGCCGCTGCCATGCGTGGAGTTCTTCGCGACGAAGCGGCTGGCTCAGATCGAGAAGGACGAGAAGATGATGGGGAAGGCCCTGCTGCCGAAATGTTGTCCGCCGGATTCCCCAGCGTCCGGCGCCGCCGGGAAATGTTATCTGCCGCGTGGCGTCGGCATCCCCCGCGATGCACTCGGCAAGCCCAAGCTCCGCCGCGCTCCCGCCGATCAGCGCTTCCGAGGGGCGCGCCAGCAACGCTTCTCCGGCGCGATTGACCAGCCGCAGCTTTCCCTCGGCACTGAAGGCGAAGACGGCGACATCGATTTCCGCCATGACGGTGCGGAGGAGAGCGGAGGCTTCAAGCGCGCCAAGCCGCTGCTCGCGGAGGATTTCGCTGAAGGAATTTATCTCCCGCATCACTTCGGAAAGCGCGTCGTCGCCGTTGCCGGCCATTCTGCCGCGAAAGGAATAATCCCCCTCGCGCAGCGCCGCAAGAAGATTGGCAAGCGTCTGAAGGGAGAACACCACGCGACCCCGCGCCGCCAGCGCGAAGCCGATCCATGAAAGAAGCACAAAGAGGCTGATGGTCCATTGAACTTTCGGCGTGAAATCGCCGGTCCAGAGGAGGAGGAGGGAGACGAGCGAGCCGGGAAATCCGGCCATCAGCGCCATCCTGAAAATGCGCCCCTCGAAGCTGATCCGCGGCCGTTGCGCGGCTCCCGATCCGGCGGGAACAGTTGCGTGCGGGGAGATATCGATGCGACGTTCCATCCCGCTAGATTCCATATTTATTCAGCCGCCGATAGAGTCCGCTGCGACTTAATCCCAGTGCCTCCGCGGCCTTGCTGACGTTTCCGTCGAACCGGGAAAGCGCGCGTTGAATCAGATAACACTCCACTTCCTCCATGCTCATATCATCAAGAGGCCGCGCGCCATCGCGTTGCGGGCGAAGTCCCAGATCGTGTTCGGCGATGCGATCGGTGGCCGTCATCAGCACGGCGCGCTCGATTGTATGATCGAACTCCCGCACATTGCCGGGCCAGGGATGATCCAGCAGCACGCGCATCGCATCCTCATCAAACCCGGCGATCTCCTTCCGGTAACGCGCAGCGTGGCGGGCAAGAAAATGCGCGGCAAGAATCGGTATATCCTCGCGACGATCGCGAAGCGGCGGAATCCGAATCTCAATGGTGTTAAGCCTGAAGAGAAGATCCTGGCGGAACCGCCCCGCGTCCACCTCGCCGGCAAGGCCAGCATTGGTGGCGGAGATGATTCTGACATCGGCGTGACGGGTGCGCGATGATCCCACGCGTTCGAACTCGCTCATCTCCAGCACGCGGAGAAGCCGGGCCTGAAGCGCGAGCGAGATATTTGCGATCTCATCCAGAAAAAGCGTTCCGCCATCGGCCAGCTCAAATCTTCCCACGCGATCCGCCTTCGCGTCGGTAAAGGCCCCTTTGACGTGGCCGAACATTTCGCTTTCAAATAATCCCTCCGGCAGACCTCCAACATTTACCGTGACCAGCGGACGCGCGGCGCGCGGCGATGCGTTATGAAGCATCCGTGCAACCACCCCCTTGCCGCTGCCGTTTTCGCCGGTGATCAGCACATTGACATCCGACGGGCCGATGCGGGCGATCATATCGCGAACTGGCTTCATGGTGTTGGACGCGGCGATAAAATCGGGGGGGGAATCATCGCGGAGGATGCGGTTCTCGGCCTCCAGTCGCTCGCCGTTGCGGAGTGCTCGCGAAAGCTCGATCTGATTTCTGATAATCGCGATCAGCCGCTCGTTCTCCCACGGCTTCTGCACAAAATCGCGCGCGCCACGGCGCATCGCCTCAACGGCCAGTTCAATTGTCCCCCACGCCGTCATCACAATCACCGGCAGCATCCTGTCGGTCTCCCTGATTCTGGAGAGAAGATCCAGCCCCTCGGCGCCGGATGTTGTATCGCGCGTGTAGTTCAGATCGATCAAAAGCGCATCAAACTCGCTCGACCTGATGGCGTCCAGCACGCGCGCTGGCGACGTAACGGTTTCCGCGCCGATTGATTCTCCCTTCAGCAGAAGTCGCAACGCTTCCAGCACATCCGGCTGATCGTCGGCGATAAGAATGCGGGGGGAGTTGAAGGGAACCTGTTTCATGCTGAGATAAATCCGTTCGTGCGTTGTCGGAATCGATGGCGCAAGATATTCATTTGTTCACCTTCACTTCACTGCCCGGCCCTCTTGCTCTTCATCATCTCAACTTCGACCCGATGAGGTGTTGTGAGCGGATGTGGAGAATCGATTTTCTGATTCGAATTATGATTCAGATTGGATCAGCGCTTTCGATCAGGGGGAATGTGGGATTGAGATTATTATCCGCGACAAGTATTTCACTCTTCTCCAACGGCGCCGCCAGTA
>JBDSJW010000119.1:0-13970 GCA_039917235.1 Kapaibacterium sp. (SeqCode)
AGAAGCGCCAGCCACCCCCCCACCAGAAGGAAGAAAAGGGAGCTGAACATAAACTGGATGCCGATCACCTTGTGATCGAGCGAGAAGACATATTTCTCGAGGAAGGACAACTGCGGATGCGCGTGTCCATGATGCTCCTCGGTGGCATGCGGGCGTTCGAGAACCTGAGCCGTGGATTCCATATCGACCTTGATAGTTGCTTGCTGAGATTCAGGATAAGAGCTTCCGACTGATAGCCCGGATGGGCTTCGCGCGCGCGGACCAGCCTATCTACCTACTTCCTGGTGGCCGTGTCGGTCTTCTTCGCACCTGCGCTATCCCCCGTGGCGGTGCCATGAGTGGCCGTATCGCCTTTCGGCGGGACAAGGGCGCTATCGGGCGTTGCGGGAGCCGCGGCGGCCGGAGCAGCCGGCGGTGGCGCAAGCTGCGCGGCCTTTTCGCTCTGCTGCTTGCTGTACCATGCGTCAAAATCCGACTGCGTGTGGACTGTCAGATAACCTCGCATCCGATAATGTCCAAGCCCGCATAATTCCGCGCAGGCAATCTCGAAGTTCCCCGGCTTCGGCACGTTGAACCAGGTCTTGGTCACCATGCCGGGGACCGCGTCCTGCTTCACCCGGAACTCCGGAACGAAGAAGCTGTGGATCACATCCTGCGCCGTGAGCTTGATCAGCACGTTCTTCCCGGCGGGAACATGAAGCTGGTTGATGGTCGTGATATCATCCGCCGTGTTGAACTTCCCATCGGCCCCGGCATAGCGGATATCCCACTGGAACTGCCGCGGGCGCACATCGATCACAAGCGCGTCATTCTCGGCGGGGAACTGCTGCTTGATCTGCGACCAGAGGTCCTTGCTCATAAACCCGAGGGCGATAACGATCAGCGCCGGTATAACGGTCCAGATGATCTCCAGCCGCGTATTGCCATGATAGAAGATCGCCTTCCCCCCCGGACGGGCACGATAACGGATGAGGAAGTAGACCATGACCACCGCCACAAGGACGAAGACAACGGAGGTGAGCCAGAGGATCAGGTTGAACATATCGTCCACCTTCCCCGCTATCGCCGTCGCCTGATCGGGAAGCCAGTACCGATGGTACCTCGCCACCACCTTCCCCCCCTGTGCCAGTGCTGTTCCGGTTGAGCCCAGCAGGAAACCCGCTATCGCGATGCTGCACGCTCTGATACGATTGATCATAAGTATTGCGCTATAAGATTGCTGCGCCCGTGTGAGTTGATGCTCCGTTCGACGCCGTGCGCCGCCCGGATGGACGGCGCGCCGCTGCTGCTGCTCCTGTCAGGATCACTTGTAGGCGATGCTGATATCCTTCGTCTCCTTCGCCTTCACCGTAACCTCCTGCGTCTGCTCGCCAAACTTCTCATGCCAGGCGGTAATGGTATAGGTGCCGGGAGGAAGTCCCTTGATCGAGAACGAGCCATCGGAACCGGAGACCGAGAAGAACGGGTGATTGAGCACGCCGACGTAGCTGCGCATCCAGCCGTGGACGTCGCAGGAGATCGGGATCATCACTTCAGGCTTGTCAAACATCTTCTCATCGACCTTGCCGGCCGAGGCCTGCGCCAGGTTGAACGATGCGTTGTTCTTCGGCACCGGATGGATGTTGTGCAGCGTGGCGTCGCTGTTCATAAACTGGATCTTCTGGCCCGCCACAACCCCGAGCACATGCGGATGATAACGGCATCCCTGCTGGTTCAGCATCGCAGCCTGCGCCGGTGGCGCATATATACCATCAATCCCCTTGCTCACGTAGACGAAGACATTGGCAAGCTTGCCGTCGTTGACGACCACTTCCTGCGTCACCTCCGGCTTCTCCTCGCTCGCCTTGGCGGCGCAGACGGGATCGGATTCCTGCTTTACCGGCACCGGAACGGGGGGCGTTCCCGTGAAGAGGATCTTGCCGGTCACGGTGGCGCCATTGACGGTATCAATCACCGCAGCCACACCTCCCTTGCCGTCCCCTTCCTCCTCATCGTCCCGATCGTATCGATGCTTCTTTCCGCAGCTTGATATAGCGATGGCGGAGCAGAGAATGAGCGCCGCCGCAAGGGAGAATCTGTTGAACTTCATGAACTTCCTCGAAATGAAACCTGACTGAAACGATAAACGGCGGAGACGTTTGAAACGTCCCCCGACAACTCGGTTAAAGCTGATCCTCGGCGTTGCGCCCTTTGCGATACGCGCGGAAGATCATGCCGGCCGCCCCCGCGAACACCGCGAACGGCATCCCCGCCAGACAGATGATGCTGTAGGTGAAGCCCTCCTTCAACCCTGCCCCTCCCTTCTGCTCCTCGATAACGTCCAGCCCGCAGTTCGGGCAGGCATGGGCCGCAAGGCTTGCCACCGCAAACAGAAGCAACGCAATCGCCGCAAGGCGAAGCGCCGGATGTGAACGAAACATCTTCAGGATCCCTTTCATGACATGCTCCCGGTTGAACTTCCCACATTATTGCGGAGCGATCTCGAACTCCACGCCCGTCGCCGCTCCCGCCTTCACCTCAATCTGCTTCTCCCTCGTGTAGGGATCGCTATACCCGTAGCGAACGATTCTTCCCTGGTTGTCCTTCCGCGGTATGATCCGCGTTCCATTCAACCACAGCCTGATGGTATACGTTCCGGGGGGTATCCCCTCGATGGAGAACGATCCGTCCGAAGCCGTCACCGCGTAGTACGGGTTGTCCACCCCGAAAACATAGGCGTTCATCCAGGGGTGATAGTCGCAGCCAACCGGCAGCGGCCCCGGCACCATCACCTTCAAACTGTCGCGCTTCCCGCGGATCTGCTGCGACCTGTTCAACAGCACTGAATCGTTGCTGCTGTTCTCCACCCGGACGTTGTGCATCACGTCGTCGCTGTTGGTGAAGACCACCGTTCCGCCGATCGGGACAGCCACGACGTGCGGCGTGTACTGGCATCCCCGCTGATCAACCGCGATCTCGGCCGATGAAAAGGCCTTCCCCCGCTGGACATGGTCCAGATAGATCACCGCCGATCCGATCCCCCCTCCCGCCCCGCTCTGGAGCCTGTTGTTCTTCGATGCCGTGGCACATGCCGCGGCATCGGGAGGGATTTCGAAATCGGTGAGGCCGGAGGGCTTCCCCTTCATCTTCACCATGCCGGTGATCCTGCCGGGATTAGGGATATCGATCACGGCATAGCCGGAGCCAACCTCCTGCCGCGTCCCGGCCACCGCCGTCGAATCGGGCATCTTCCGTTCAGGCTTCCGATCCCCGCCGCCGCATCCCGCAAGGAATGCAAGGCCGACGACAAGCAGGATAGCTCTTGTTCGATTGATCATCTACCGCATCGCGAGCTTCTTCCCCGGAACCGTCCGCATCGCCGTCTTCTTTGCGGCGGAGTCGGCTGGTTTGGCGCTCCCCGCGGCCTGTACCGCGGGAGCCGCGGCAGGGTGCATCGAGGAGGAATCAGCCTGGGTCGATGAGCTTCCCATCCCCTTTACCCCACCGATTCTCCAGACGTAATCGCGAAGCGCGCTTATCTGCGCCTTCCAGTCGCCGCCAAGGATGGTCGGGTCGGCCGCGCTCGGCTCCTGAAGCGTGCCGAAGAAGTTCGGCATCTTCGTTCCCGGAGCAACCACCTGCGGATCGCTGATCCAGCGGATAATCCACTCAGGCTTCAGACGACCGCCGGCCAGGGCCAGGTTCGGCGCCGGAACCGCCGTGGCGCCGCCAAGCGATGGCGTGGAGCCCGCCGCATGGCACTGCTGGCACTTGAGCTTCTCCCAGAGCTGCTGTCCCGCCGCCAGGGTCTGCTCCGTGGCGGGATAATAGCTGTAATCGGTGAACTGGAGCGACTGCCCCTCAAGCCCGAGGAAGAACTTATCCAGGCGTGATATCTCCGATGGCGTGAACGCATAGGTCGGCATCCTGATCTTCAGCCAGGTGCGGACCGGCGTGGAGGCCGGGTTGCGGAGGAAGTTGTAGAACCACGGCTCCTGAATCTTGGCCCCCGCCGTATTCAGATTCGGCGGGCCGTACGGGTTGATATCATCCCCCTTGATTCCCATCAGCGTCCTGAGGTTCTCCAGAACAAAACCACCGCTCCCCTGAATCTTGTGGCAGCCGACGCAGTTGTTCCAGTGGGTCAGGAAATGCCCGTCGTTCACGGCCGGCTGGTACTGTCCCAGCGGGTCCCTGAACGATGCCGGGATATACGATTTCGTGTAGCTCCGAAGGGCGACCGTCATGGCGTACGCCTCCTCGTCGGTCATATTGAAGACCGGCATCTTCTGCGCGATTGCATCGGTCTGGAAGACGCGGGAGTTCTTCATCTTCAGCGCGGTCCAGACAAACCAGTCCTCGCCATCCTCCAGATGCATGTAGACTTTCCCGAGCTTGTACGGCCCCTTGTCGAAATGATCGCGGGTGTTGTGAAGCTGCTCCTCCCCCAGATAGCCGAAGTAGAGATCGGCCGCCGTCTTGGTGCCGAAATCCGCCAGCGATACCGAGACCTTCCCCTCGTTCTCCATCCCCGGGATCTGGTGACAGCCGAAGCAGCCATACTCCCGGATGATCGACGCCCCCTTCTTGATCAGGTTCGTATCCTTCAGACTCCCCAGCGACGGCGGGGAGGCCAGGAACGATGGGTCCTTCTTTCCCATCAGATACGCGGTGATATCCGCCGCCTCGCCATCGGTCAGGCGGAGAATCGGCATGCGGGAGCTCGGGTTGAAGTGCTTCGGGTTCTTCACCCAGTCGAAGAGCCATGCGGCATCGACCTTGGAGCCGATCTTGTTGAGATCGGGGCCGAAGTTGTTCCCCTCCGCAATGCGGTTTCCATCCTGCACGCCGTTCGGCCAGAGGAGTTTTTTATCGGTTGTCGGGAGGAACTTGAACTTGCCGCGCGGCTCGAACTCATCCACGGCATGGCAGGCGAAGCAACCAACTTCCTTCAACGTAACAGCTCCGCGAGCGGCATCACCGGCCGGCGCCGAGGCGCTGACAGGCGCGTACTGGCTGGACTTGGTGGCATCGAACAGATAGGCGACCACCGCCTTGGTCTGGTCATCGTTGAGCTTGAAGTTCGGCATGCGTGTATGCTCGTTCCACGACTGCGGGTTCTGAATCCACTTGTACGCCCATTCCGGCGAAATCTTCTTGCCGATGTTCATCAGCGATGGGCCGACCTTGTACTCTTTCCAGTCGGGAATCGACGGCCCCTCGTGGCAGCCAAAGCAGCCGAAGTCGATAAAGAGCTTCCGTCCCTCGCTGACCTTGTCGGCCATGGCGAACGTGTAGTCTCCCTCGTGACACTTCCGGCAGGCCCCCTGCACGTAGGCCCCGGTCAGCAGCGGCCGCTCCCAGTGCGATTCAAGCCCGTGAGCATGATCCACCGCATCCACCGACATCGGCTGTCCACCGTGGCATGGGGTACAGCCGAATCGCTCGATATTATGCGACTTCAGCATCTCCGGATGCGGATGCGGGCCGAACACCTTCCGGGCGTGCGCTGCCTCATCCTTGGTCCTGAACAGATGCCGCCCCTTGCCGATATCGTTGAAGATGCTGGTATCGGCAAAGACCGGATCGGTGATCCCCATATGGCAGGACTGGCAGCGATCGGCGCGCATCTGGAGCTTGCCGAAGTTGGTCCTGTCGAAATCGTTCAACATCACCTGCTGGATCTGAAGCGGCATGGCGTCCGCCTCGTCGATCTTCTTCTCCAGATCGGCCACGGCGCCGTAAAGGCTGTCGCGATGCGATTCCAGAGCCTTCTTCTTCGACGCGATCGGCGTGATATGGTCGGCCAGGAGCTTGGCGCGGATCTTATCGAGCGAGTCCAGCGTCTTGTCCAGATCGGCCATGCGATGCTCAAGATCGGTCCGCTGCCCCTTGTACTTAGTGGCGGCCTCCGGCTCCTGCTCGCGGCTGGAATGCTCGAACATATAGTTCCGGTTGTCCGCCTCGGACTTCAGGTTGGCGCGCTTCTGCGAGGTTTTCCTGATGGTCATCGCAAGATCATCGATCTGGCTCTGATAGCCGGCCAGCTTCTTTCCATGAAGCTGCTCGTCGTAGATCTCCAGAAGCGAATCGGTCCGCTTCAGCTCATCTTTCGACAGCTTTCCCTTGAGCTCTCTCCTTTTGTTGAGGAGTACCTGCACCTTCAGCTCGCGGAAATCCGCCTGATACTCCTTCCACGGCCGCCGCCCATCGACTTCATTATAGACAGCCCAGAGCGTTGTCAGGAAGAGGAGCAAGGAGAATCCTGCGTAGAGAGCGCCGTAGTTGCGCTGCTCGATGGAGGTGCCGAATCGCTTGTTGAACCAGCCTATCATTGCTCAGGTTGTTTTGTACGAAAGATGTTTCGCGGAAAACTGTTCTGTCCCAATCCCCACTCTCCACTTCACTCAGGCTCCGGCCCCGAAAGGCCGGAGGCGCATCAGATGTTGAAGAACGGCGTTGCCAGGACGTACTTCACATTCAGGAGCAGGCGGAGGAGGATCTTGATCACCACCCCCGTCATCGAGAGCGTCAGGAATGCCGTCACGCCGTAGCGGATCGGGCCGAGCGCCTTGAAGAACGGCGTTCCCTGTTTCTTCTTCCAGACGAAGTAGCCGATCGAGTAGAAGACGAGGATCAACGCCGCCCCGATCATGATCGACAGCGGGTTATAGGTGTTATCGACGTTCAATGTCGGCACGCCGACCAGCGCCGGGAGATCGACGTTGTTGAGCGGGACCACCCGGTGCGGGTCCCATGCCTCCCACGGAGTAAAGATGTTCCATCCGGGGCCTCGGAAGAAGGTTCCCATCACGATCAGCACCACCCAGAGCACCAGAAACCCGAAGGCAAAGGTCGCCTGCGCGAACGGGCGTTCCTTGATGGTGTAATATCCATTCCCCTTCGGGTTGATATCGATATAGGGGATGGCGATCAGCCCCATGATGATCAGCGTCGGGAGCATCACGCCGGCGATCCAGGGATCGAAATAGACCAGCAGCTCCTGAAGCCCCAGGAAGTACCAGGGGGCCTTGGAGGGATTCGGCGTCAACGCGGGGTTGGCCGGCTCCTCCAGCGGCGCATTGATGGTGATCGCCCACACAGTGAGGATGATCAGCACCACGATCGATGTCAGAAACTCGACCCTGACCAGATACGGCCATACCTGCACCTTGTCCGCCATCTCGGCCTCCATCGGCGTCGAGCGGCTGTCGTTGATTCTCGACCTCCGCCAGGAATGCCAGATGTAGAACGCGGCGAGTGTCAGAAGGAGAAGCGCCGGAACGTTGTCCGGTTTCTCGATCTGCGCCAACAGGTAGTCTAACGCGGTTAGCTTGCCATGCATAGCCGAAAGGATGTTTTAAGATGAAGTTCCGATTCTCTTCCCGGTTTGCACCGGGCCCGGTTCGCCTCCGGAATTGTCATCGCGTCCGCGTATTCACGCATCGGCCGCCGGCGTCGTGCGCCCGGCATTGTAGTATCTCCATGTCCGATAAATCGCGATCGCCGTCAGGATCAGCACGATCGAATTTCCAATGATCATCAGCCAGTAGAATCCAAGCCCGTCCAGATACGGATCGATCCTGAACATCAGGGAATTCCACCAGTCCGGGTTCTCCTTGATCGGCTGAATCGTCCCGTTCACCCTGGGAAGCTTGGAGGCCAGGATGATCCCAAGAAGCATCATGAATGCCGCCACCATCAGCCCTACTCTCACGAACCGGGCAAGCGAATCAGTCTGCGCCGCCTCGACAACCGTCATCGGCGTTCCCGCGCCCCTCGATATCCGTCGCCGGACGATGGAGAGGTAGAGAAAAATCAGGATAACCAGTGCAAATGGCATCGGCTACGGTTGCGTCCCGTTTGTCGGATCGGTGCCATTCGGCTCCGTATCCGGGCCGCCATTGCCGTTGAAATCATCGCCACCAAGGAGATCGGTCCGCTTGATCTGCATGGTCTTGACCACGTCGCGCGCCTTCTTCATCTCCTTCGATTCCACCTTCGGCCCGGAGATGCCGCCATCCTTGCGGATGCGCCAGAAGTGGACAGCCATAAAGACCGCCGCGACAATCGGGAGGAAGATGCAGTGAAGCACGTAGAAACGGAGAAGCGTGGCGGCACCCACGGTGGTGCCCCCCAGGAGGACGAAGCGGATATCGTTGTTGGATTTCAGCCCGAGCTGCGGGCCGAACGGCCCTTCATGCCCCAGCAGCGGCGTGGCGCGCGCCATGTTCGTGCCGACCGTCACCGCCCAGATCGCGAGCTGATCCCACGGAAGCAGGTAGCCGGTAAACGACAGGAGGAAGGTGAGCAGCAGAAGGACAACGCCGATGGCCCAGTTGAACTGGCGCGGGGGCTTGTACGATCCGGTGAGAAAGACGCGGAACATGTGAAGCATCACCGTGATCACCATGCCGTGCGCCGCCCAGCGGTGCATGTTTCTGATGAACGGCCCGTAGGCAACATCGTTCATCAGGTACTTCATGTCATCGAATGCGTACTCCGCCACCGGGCGGTAGTAGAACATCAGGATGACGCCGGTCACCGTAAGGATGATAAAGAGAAGGAACGTGATCCCCCCCATCCCCCATGTATAGCCGATGTTGGCGCCATGACGCGCCACGCGCACCGGATGGAGATGGAGGAACACGTTATCCAGAACCATCAGCGCGCGGTTCCGCTGGTTGTCCTGATAACCGTGTCGGAAGACCGACTTCCAGATCTCGTTCTGTGCTACGTTCTTGCGGATCTTCTCAATATCCGGACGCTGTAATGCCATGGCAATCTAGGTAAAGGAATTCTCGGTCATAAGATCTCGTTGTCCCGCCGCCGGAGATTATCGCCCGGCCGGCTCATCCTCCCTTCTTACGCCTTCAGCGTTGACGCGGGATCATCCCACTGCTGCTTTTCCCAGAGGAATTTCTTGCTCTTGTCGATCTCGATCTGACCATCCGGCGCCAGATGAATCGCGATCCGCTCCAACGGCCGGGGAGCCGGTCCCTCGAAGTTGACACCCCAGTTAGGGTTGCCGCGGAAGCCCGATCCGTGGCACGGGCACTTGAACTTGTTCTCCGATGTAAGCCAGCGCGGCGTGCATCCCAGGTGGGTGCAGATCGCCAGCAGCGCGATAAACGATCCATCGGTCTGGCGGATGATCCAGACGCGCTCCTCATCCTTGTACTTCTCGCTGACGGTTCCGGGGACGTAATCGCCCGGGAAGCCGGCCTTGAAAATCGGCGGGCGCTCGTAGATCACGCGGGGGAACATCGCCCGCACGGCGCCCAGAATCACGATCGTGAGGAAGCCGAAGAAGCTCAACCACCCCACCGATTGCAGAAAGCTTCTGCGACCGAAGAACCAGACTCCGACATCTGCATCGTTTTTGGATACGGCGGGCCTGCTGGCGGGACGTGGAGGAGCGGTGACTTTGGTTTCGGAAACCTTGGCTCGCATGGCCGCGATTCTGGCGTCGGAGGGCGAAGGCTCGGCCACGGTTGCCGTCGCGGTGGCGGCAGACGCTGTGGCGGCAGACGCTGTGGCGGCAGACGGGATCGCGGCTCCCGATGCCGTGCCGGCCGCGGTCTTGGCCTTCGCGGCGGCCATCTTCGCCTTCAGCTCGGCCAGCTTTGCTTCCTTGTCATCGGCGGAGGCGCCGGCTGCCGCTCCCTGCGCGGGAGGCGCCGCGGCGACCGGGGCTTCGCCTGCGGCTGCCGCTGCTTCACGTCGAGCCTTTGCCTCGGCCATCTTCGCCTGGATCTCGGCGATCTTCGCGGCCTTGTCGTCGGCGCTATTCGGTTCGATGGGATCGGCCATTGCGTTGAGTTACGTTAATGAAGTAATAGCTGGGATGTCTGAGCATCCCCCTACCGGAAGTCGCACGGAGGAGCCCTGGCTCAGTCGGCGGAGCCCCGGCAGCTATGGAACTTCGTTGTCGGAAACGGATGCAATCGTTGCATTCTAATCAGAAATCAGCGACAGGTATTCGAGCGGTTCATTTGATTCTCGGAAGCATGGTCCCGGTGGAACGGCAGAGTACAAATCCGGAGGTTTCGGGAGATCGTGAGCCTGATGCTCCTCCTTCAATCCGGCGCCATCCCGCGCGATGGGCATGCTGTCTGCGAGCATGGACTCTATATGATTGATAGACTCGGAAGGCTCGGGTCGGCCGCCACATATGCCGGGCGGACATCAGCATGAACGGAATCGCGGCGGAGCAGTGCCGGTTAATCGGCCTCGGGCATGATCATCTCGATGGTTTCCCACGGACAATACTTCTCACACAGCTTGCACCCGATGCACACATCCTCATCGACAATCACAACGGGGTTTACCGAGAGATTGTCATGCTCGCCGCTCAGAAACTCCGGCCCGGGCTTGTAGTAGATACAATCCACGGGACAGAACTCGATGCATACCCCACAGCCGGTACATCCCTCCTCATGGATGTAGGCCAGCGGCATCAGCTTCTTTTTCTTTTTCGGCGTGGCCGCTGCAGATGTATCAGCCATATCTCTATACTGAAAATTCTCTTCGAACGCAATTCCGGGAGCTGTGGAACAGAACGTATCAGGGCATTAGGAACCGGGCGGGAGCATTGGGGCAACGGATGAGCATCAGGTCATTTCACGTGCATAAATCATCGATCGCGCCAAAGCTATTGCGAGCGAGTACAACGTGCAAACATTTATTTACCCGCACCAACATTTTCTTGCAATTCCCGGCTTGAAAGGGGTCTTTCGAGACAAATTGCGACAGGCGGAGGCGCTATCGACCTCGGGATTCCATAACCTTGCAGGAACCCGGCCCGGGCGGTACTTTTGCCCGGAACCGCCCGCCGCCATGCCTGAATTTATCCAGGATGCCCGGGCCATGACGGCAATCGGCAATCATACATCAATATTCCCAGATCGATATGAATCTCTGCGTGGTCGGCACTCTTGCCTACGATACCATCGAAACCCCGTTCGGACGGGCCGAGGACGCGCTCGGCGGCTCCGCCACCTTTATCGCGACATCCGCAAGCTACTTTATACAGCCGGTCGGAATTGTCGGCGTGGTGGGAGGGGATTTTTCAAAGGATGCGCTGGCGTTCCTGGAATCGCGCGGCGTGGATACCTCCGGCGTGGAGATCCAGGAGGATGGGCGCACCTTCCGCTGGAGCGGCCGCTATCATCACGATTTGAACATGCGCGATACGCTCGATACGCAGCTCAATGTCCTGGCAACGTTCGATCCCAAGATCCCCGAACAGATGCGTGGCGCGGAGTTCGTCTGCCTTGGCAATATCGCCCCGGCCCTCCAGTTGAAGGTGCTGGACCAGATGACCGCCCCGAAATTCGTGGTGTGCGATACGATGAACTTCTGGATCGAGGGGGATTTCGATACGCTCCGCCAGGTGCTGGCACGCGTGGATTGCCTGATCATCAACGATAGCGAGGCGCGGCTGATGACGAACGATCCCAACCTGATCCGCTCCGCCCGGACGATCATGGAGATGGGTCCGTCCATCCTTATCATCAAGAAGGGGGAACATGGCGCCCTCCTCTTCAGCACCGACGGCATCTTCAGCGCCCCCGCCTATCCGCTTGAGAACATCTTCGACCCGACCGGCGCAGGCGATACGTTCGCCGGAGGCTTTATTGGGTATCTGGCACGCGCCGGTGAGGTGAGCGAGTCCAATCTCCGCCGCGCCGTGATCTACGGCAGCGCCATGGCAAGCTTCTGCGTGGAACAGTTCTCCCTTGACGCGCTCAAGGAACTGACCGCCGAGCAGATCCGGGGGCGGATCGATGCGTTCAGAACTCTCTCCCATTTCGAGCACGAAGAGGTTTCGATTGGCGACACTGCTTCTTGAGAATATCTCCACGCTGGTAACGGTGGCCACCCCCGCGGGGAAGCCTCCGCGGCGGTCAGGACCGGAAATGGCCGACATCGGCGTCCTTCGGGATGTCGATGTCGCCGTTGAAGATGAAGTGATCGCCTGGATCGGCCCGGCGGGGAACAGAGCATTCCCCGGTGCCGAACGGATCGATTGCCGCGGACGGACGGTCCTGCCGGGCTTCGTCGATTCTCATACCCATATCGTCCACGCCGGCGACCGCGCGCACGAGTTCGCGATGCGGCTTCGTGGGGCCACCTATCAGGAGATAGCAGCCTCCGGCGGCGGCATCCTCAGCACGATGCGCGCTGTCCGCGAAAGCTCCGTTGAGGAGATCGTGGAACGATCGCGACCGCTGATTGAGAGCGCCTTCCGCCACGGCTCCACGACGATCGAGGCGAAGAGCGGCTACGGCCTGGATACCGAAAACGAGCTAAAGCTCCTGGAGGCGATCGCCCTGCTCGGTCGCGAATCCACCCCCACCCTGATCCCCACATTCCTTGGCGCTCACGACTTCCCGCCGGAATATCGCTCCGATCATGAACCGTATATCAAGGAGATCATCGATCGGATGATCCCCGCCGTCGCGGAACGGGGGCTTGCGGAGTTCTGCGATGTCTTCAGCGATACCGGATACTACACCATCGAGGAATCGGAGCGGATATTCAACGCGGCACGGGATCACGGGATGCGCCTCCGCGTTCATGCCGATGAGCTTTCTGGCTTCGGCGGCGCGGAGATGGCGGCGCGGATCGGCGCTCTTTCGGCCGATCATCTGCTGATGATCTCCGACCCCGGCATCGAGGCGATGCGGGATGCGGATGTTGTGGGAACGCTCCTTCCGGGAACGGCATTCTTCCTGAATCTCCCCTACGCGCCGGCCCGGAAGATGATTGAGCGGGGGATGACCGTCGCGCTGGCAACCGACTGCAACCCGGGATCGAACATGTGCGAGAGTATGCAGATGACCCTTGCGCTTGCCTGCATGGGAATGCGGATGACGGTGGAGGAGGCGATCACCGCCGCCACGCTCAACGGCGCCGCCGCGCTCGGCATCGCGGAAAGCGTCGGCTCGATTGAGGTGGGAAAAGTTGCGGACATGGCGATCTTCACCACGGCGGATTATCCGGGGATCGTCTATCACTATGGGGTCAATCAGGTCATGGGGGTGATCAAGCGGGGAATACTCCACCGCTGGTGAGCCTTCGGGGAAAAATACGGAAGGCCGGAGTGAGCGGATCACCCCGGCCTTTTTTATTTGCTATCCAGTCCGGCCCGCGCGGTTGTTCAGGAGCCGGCGACGGTATTGCTTTCATCAGCTTCCACGGCTTCCGTCTTGTTCCGGCGAAGAAGCCCGAGCGGAACGATAACGCAGTAGCCGATCACGAGGAGGATCGGGGCCAGCGTAACGGCAAGCGGCCGGTTCCAGATTCCGTTGTTCTCCGCGGGATTGCCGCTGATCGCGGTCGCCATCAGCAGATACCCGATCAGAATCACGCCGATTCCGGCGCCCACCCACATCGTGGCTTCCTTGCCGAGCATGAAATCGAACGTCACCGGGCTTTTGTCCTTCCCCTTTACCGCCACGCGACGGCGGGTGCCGGTGGTGCGACGGGTTGGACGATCGGCACTGGAGGGAGCGGTTGAACGGCCGCCGGTTGGTCTGGTCTGTTTGTCCATACTGGGTTGCTGATCGATAAACTTGTTGGAACGCCTGGTTCAATCACGGCCAATATACGCCATCGCGCGATTCTACGATACGCCCATGAAACTCTTCTCTGGAAGAGATCACGCGGATACCAGGGAAGCGATGATGATGTTCCGTCGCGGGCCGCCGTGGCACGGGCAAATAGGGGCAAAAAAAAAGCCGGTCATGGGGACAGACCAGCCAGTAGCATCTTGCACAATAACCAGGGGATGGCTATCGTTCAGCTCCTGCAAATGTACGGGAGCCGGGGGGCCGAATGCAAGCAAAGATTGTAAGATCTCCTAACACGCCGTCGAATTGTCACGGATGCGGGATGATGGTTGCGGCGGATGATAGTCATTGAATGGGAACGTTAATGGGGACGTCAATGGGAACGTTTGAAACGTCCCCCGACAGACAGACAGT